>DAHXMJ010000034.1 GCA_027365525.1 Acidithiobacillus sp. | reverse complement strand
GCAGGCGCATCCATGACCACGAAGTCGGTCGCTGGATGGTGATTGAAGTCCCGCTCCGGATCTTCCAGCAGCCGGATGGGCGGAAGATGCTCTGGCCGCCGGCGGCCCCAGGAAATGCTGGAGCCTTGGGGATCTAGGTCTGTTAGCAGCACACTGCCACGCAGGGCCAGCAGGCTCGCAAGATTGGTTGCGACGGTCGTTTTTCCGGAGCCCCCCTTGCTGTTGAAAACGAGGATTCTCCGGCCGCCCGGGTCCGTCTCAGGCACCGGAAGCTCCCCGGCAGTAAAGGGCGAGCAGCAGGTCCTGGGCCGACTGGCACGGCTGGCCAGTTGCAGCGGTGGTCCGCAGGGAGCGGTAGGAGCCGTCGGCCTGCATTTCCCAGGCGTTGCAGCGGTCCTCGAGATATAGGGCGAGGCTTTCCTGGTACACCCGTTTTGCCAGATCCGGATCCCGGAGGGGAACTGCAGTTTCGAGCCGGCGGAAGAGGTTCCGGCCCATCCAGTCTGCACTGGAAATCCATACTTCGGGGGAACCGCTGTTGCCGAAATAGTAGACCCGACTGTGCTCCAGAAAACGTCCCACCACGGAAATGACCCGGATATTGTCCGAAACGCCTGGGATCCCGGGACGCAGGGCGCAGGAAGCGCGCACGATCAGGTCAATCTGGACGCCCGCCTGCGAGGCATCGTAGAGGTCGCGTATGAGGTCCGGGTCAGTCAGGGCATTGACCCGGACAATAATCCGCCCTTTCCTGCCAAGGGCACTTTCAGCAGCGATCCGTTCACGCAGGCCTGAAAAGAGGGTAAAAGGGCTCTGCAGCAGCCGCTGCAGGCGGGGAGCCTGGCCCATGCCCGTGATGTGCATGAACAGGGCATTCATGTCGGCGGTGATGGCGGGGTCTGCGGTCAGAAGGCTCAGGTCCGTATAGATGCGCGCGTTGCGGGGATGGTAGTTGCCGGTGCCAAGATGGCCGTACATCCGGATCCCGTCGTCCTCACGCCGCAGGACCAGGGCCATTTTGGCGTGCACCTTGTGTTTGACGACCCCATATACCACCTGAACTCCGACCGATTCCAGCTCTTCGGCGAGACGGATGTTGTTGGCTTCGTCGAACCTGGCCTTGAGTTCCACCACAGCGGTAACCTGCTTTCCGGCCACCGCCGCATCCATAAGGGCCTGGACGATGGGGGAATCGGGGGTCGTCCGGTAGAGGGTCTGCTTGATGCCGAGGACCTGGGGGTCAGAAGCGGCCTGGCGGATGAAATCTACGACCGGTGTAAAGCTCTGGTAGGGGTGGTGCAGAAGTACCGGTGCCCGGCGCAGCTGGGTAAAAATTTCCTCACTGCGCAGGCAGCGGTCGGGGATACCCGGAGACAGGGGCGGGTAGAGCAGGTCCGGCCGGCCGACCATGTCAATGATCGCCGCCATGCGCGAAAGGTTAACAGGGCCACTCAGGGTATAGAGGCTTTCCTCCTGGAGGCCAAAATGGCGGAGCAGGTGGAGATGGACGTCCCGGGGACAGTTGCTGGCTACCTCCAGGCGCACCGCCTCCCCAAAAGGGCGGGTGGTCAGCTCGTCCGCCAGCGCGTCCAGCAGGTTGTCGACCTCTTCCTCGTCCACAAACAGCTCACTGTTGCGGGTTACCCGGAACTGGTAGAAACCCCGGATCTGGAGCCCGGGAAACAGTGCCTCGATATTTTCGTGGATGACCGAGGACAGGAACACAAAATCTGAGGAGCCGGCGAGTTCCCTGGGCAGCTGGATGATGCGCGGCAGGAGCCGTGGGGCCTGGACAATGGCGATGGGGCTGTGGCGCCCGTAGGCGTCCCGGCCCTCAATGACGATGGCGAAATTCAGGGCCTTGTTCTGAACCTTCGGAAATGGATGGGCAGGGTCCAGGCTCAGCGGAGTGAGCAGCGGAAATACTTCCTGGTGAAAATATTCGCTGATCCATTTTCTCTGGGCAGCCTGCCACTCCCGCCGGCGCAGGAGGCGGATGCCTTCCTGGGCAAGAGTGGGGATCAGGCGTTCGTTGAGACAGGCGTACTGGGCGGCGATGATCTCGTGCGCGGCGGAAGAAACGGCAGCCATTTCCTCGTCGGGGGAAAGGGCATCGGGGCCGAGTGGCCCTGCGCCATATTTGCGCCGCTGCATAAGGCCTGCGACCCGCACCTCAAAGAACTCGTCGAGGTTGCTCGACACGATAGTCAGAAAGCGCAGGCGCTCAAGCAGCGGCACCTGTGGATCATCAGCCAGGGCGAGGACCCTGCGGTTGAACTCCAGAACGCTCAGGTCGCGGTTGAAATACCACCGGTAATCGGAAAGCGAGTAGGGGGTACCTGGGCCGGAAGGAAGGCTTTCGGCTTGGCTGGCCGCCGGACCAGTCCCTGCTGAAGGGGTTGTGCCCCGGGTGGTTCCGTCTCCCGGGGCTCCGTCACCAGCGGACTGTGCTTCTTCCTGGGGCCCGTCTGCAGGAAGCCCTGCTTCTGCGGACTTTCCAACGCGCCGGTGCTCACCCACGGTGCCTGCGTTCCTCACGCCGCGTTGCGGCTGTCAGGGTATTCTGCAGGAGGGTAGTGACGGTCATGGGCCCAACACCGCCAGGCACCGGGGTGATCCAGCCAGCCCGCTCCGCTGCTGCCGTGAACTCTACATCGCCGGACAGGCGGCCATCTGGCAGCCGGTTGATTCCGACGTCGATGACGGCGGCACCCTGTGCGATCCATTCACCGCGGATGAGACCCGGATTTCCTGCCGCAGCCACCAAGATCTCCGCGCGGCGGACATGGGAGGGCAGATCCCTGGTGAAACGGTGACAGACGGTGACGGTGGCACCGGCCAGAAGCAGTTCGAGGGCCATGGGCCGGCCCACAATGTTTGAGGCGCCCACCACCACCGCCTCGCGGCCCAGGACCGGGATGCCCGATGCCTCCAGCAGTGTCATGACGCCAGCAGGGGTACAGGGGCGCAGGGCGGGTTCGCGGAGGGCCAGCCGGCCGACATTGCAGGGGTGAAAACCGTCCACATCCTTCTCTGCATCCACGGCCTCCAGAATAATGGCAGGATCAAGGTGCAGCGGAAGGGGAAGCTGGACCAGGATGCCATCGACGGCATCATCGGAGTTCAGGACCGCGATCTGGTCCAGCAGCCGGTGGGCCGGACAGTCCGCAGGAAGACGGATAATCGTGGAGCGGATTCCGGCCGCGGCACAGGCATCCTTTTTTTTCTGGACGTATAGGGCAGATGCCGCACTGTCGCCGACGAGAATCACGGCAAGTCCCGGTTCCCGCCCATGGCGGATGGCAAATGCTGCGGTTTTCTGCGCCAGTTCCGTGCGCATCTTCCTGGAAATGGCATTCCCATCAATAAGTTGTGCCGTCATGGCTGTGGCCTCTCGTGCATCAGGAATATCGGCTTGCGCCTGAGGGACATAGGCATACCTGCAGATCCGTCAGCCTGGGGAAGATGGGATGTGCCAGATTGTTCGTTCTGGGGCCGCCCCTTGTCAAGGAGATGCAATCTTCCATCCCCGGAAAAGCGCCAGAAGATTCTGGACTTGATGCAGGCTGGCCAGTTTCGCGGTACAGGAGACCAGGCCTCTACAGAGCATCCGGCACACATTTAAGAAGTATGGACCAGCGCTGGAATTTTTCTGGGGGGAAAAATCTGCACCACCTCTTGACCGTCTGTGGACGGACGTTCAGCATGGCCTTCGGAAAGCACGAACAGGTCCGGAGCGAGCCTCATGAGTGAACACGGAATCCACGCCCATCCCCCACACGAGGAGGCTGCTCTGCACGGAGGCGGAGAATCAGCCCCCTCCCATCTGCCCCATCCCGGTCTTGGGCAATGGGTGGCGATTTTCACTGCCATTCTGGCAGCTTTTGGCGCTCTCGTAAGCTATCAGGGCAACCGGCTCATGAACGAGGTTCTTCTCTATAAAAACCAGGCTGTACTGTACAAGGCGCAGGCCACCGACCAGTGGAACTACTACCAGGCAGTCAGTACCAAGGCCCACCTTGCTGTTCTTTCCGAGGACCTGGATCCGCAGCATGTGGGGTTTTGGCAGGAGAAACTGAAGAAATACCGCGCGCAGAAGACGGTTATCCGGAAGAAAGCAGAGCGGCTCGACCAGGCATCCAAGAATGCTGACCAAAGCTCTGCCCGGATGGACCGTCCGCATACGGATCTTGAGATAGCCCTCGTTTTTCTGCAGATCGCCATCTCCATCGCCTCGATTACCGCCCTGACCCGGAAGCGCTGGCTTTTTTTCGTGGGGATGCTGAGCGCCCTGCTGGGAATTGCCCTCTGGGCCGAAGCCATGCGCCAGGGGCTGTGATTTTTCCGGGCCCATTCGCGCTCCACTGGTTCCGGACCCGCCGGGTACGCTATTCCTGAGCGCTGGAATTTGGGCCGCAGAAGGAACGCAGGGAATGCGGATGAGGTGGGATTTTTCTGGTGGGCATCGGGAAAGTGTTGCCCAGAACGGCCGATAGGACCGATGGCGCACCGCCGGTAAAGAGGCTGGCACGTCTTCTCCCGTCAGAGCCCGGGGGCAGGTGAAGCCTGTTTGCCGCTGCAGGACACAGAAATAACGCCTGCGCAAAACTGCGATCACGCAAAAAAATGATCGCAGTTTTGCAGAGACCAGAACTGCGATGTCTATTCCGGATTCTTGGCACATAACATCCCCAGGACTGTCGGTCCAGCCATTTCAGACACCCACGGGGCAGGCCGGACTGGGTTGCACTCCCCCTCGTTTTTTGACAGCCAGATTTTTTGAAAGCGCAGGTCACCCCAAGTGGCGACTATAGCCAGAAAAATCTGTGAAAATCCCTTATTTTCATTTGGTTGTCTGGCTTTCATCGGGACGCTTGTTCAAAAGAGAATTTCGTGTGTAATGAAACGAAGTGAGACAGGCAAGGAACGACATAATGCAGGACTGGAGAAATTACATGCCGGCGGCGAGATCTTCCAGAACCGAGGGAGTGTACAGGAATCGGGCTGCATTCATTCTGCACCGCTATTACCGTGAAACTGGCCTGCAATGGGAAGATGGCCCCATGGAATTCGCACAATGGGTCACGGAACAGCAGGCTTTGTGGAAGAAGTCTACCTGGCGGATTAGCAGACTGGCCGTGACGGAATTTCTCCTGCTTGCAGGAGCTCCTCACGAGGCGATTGACCTGATCCGTAGTGAACCGAATCCGCCCTCCATAGCACCAGGTGTGTTTCTGACCCGGCGTGTCCGTGGGCTGCCGGACGACGACCTTAATGCACTGGTGGATCTCCTGGGTAATCCTGCGGTCCGTAGACGCCACCGGATACGGAAAGGCCAGTATGACCGGCTTCTGGCATGCTTCCTGCGGGCCAACGTGCTGGTGGGCCTTCGGCCGTCAGAATGGGAAGACGCAGACCTGCGGGAAGATCCCGACAGCCCGTCCGGGCAGTCTCTCCTTGTCCAAAACCGGAAAAACACCAATGGCCGCGGGAATGGAGACTGCCGCCTGCTCCATCTTTCGCCTGCTGCTGTGGAGCCCGTGCAGCGGCTACTGGAGGAGCGGAAAGGGTTCTATCTGGGCTGCTGCGAGTGGGCAAACCTTCAGATGGGCATGATGAAGCGCCTGCAGGAAGTGCGCGGACTCGTGACCCAAAAATCCTATACGCTCTATTCCACCAGGCACAGGTTTGTGAGTGCCGCCAAAAAGGAAGGGGTCCCCCCGAAAGATATGGCGGACATGATGGGGCACGGGAGCATCAAGACGGTAAGGAAACATTATGGAAAGCGGCGTGCCCGGACCACGGGCAGGGGTACTGCGCCGGATCAGTCCGGTTCCCGGAATGGAGAATCCGGAACCGGGGTGATCCGTGCCCTTGGCATCCGTCGGGAAGCGGATACCATGCCGTACCACAACTGGCCGGTTTCAGTTCTGGCACCCGCCATCCTGGAGAAAAAAAGGATGGAACCATAATTTCCATGATTCTCTGGACAGGAAATTCGGGCCCGGATGTGGTCTGGAGGACGGGTTCTGGTGTTGATGACCATGCTACCGTTCTGGTACGGATGCCCAACACCCTTTTCCTGTCAGCTCTTCTGCCCAGAGTGCGCCGAAAACGGAATAAGGCACGATAGGCATTGCAGTTTTACCCTGTGCGCGACCTGGTATTCGCTGCAAATCCTGCCGCAGCGCCCTTGCATGTGCCTTCCTTGAAGAGTCGTGCCGCATCTTTGCTGCAGCCTGTCAGGACGTTCTCGCAGAACGGTTGGAGTTCGAGGGTCGGGATAGCGCCATGCTCACTTCCACCAGACCATCTCCTGGAGCCAGGGTGACCTGTTATGTGGACAGCCGAAAGGGAGGTGCCAGTGAACATCATCTGGACGCATTCCGGCAGGCCACGCGATGGCCGTGTTCATGATTGGGATGATGAACACGGCAATGCGTGATGGTGGGACTGGAAGCCCGGGACTTCCGTAAGGCTATGATGCCGCTCTTTTCTTTCCCGTGGTTTGCAGCCGTACCAGTAGCGTCTGGCTGATCCCGAGGTTGTTCATCAGTGTTTCATTGTATTTCCGGTCAATCAGGTACTGGCAGAGGTCGAGCAGCCCCAGCAGGGCACGGGTAGACTGGCCAGCTTCTTCCCGGTCAAGGATGTACTGCGAGATCACGGAGGACAGTTCAGCGCGTAAAAAACTCATGCTGGCTGCAACAAACAGGGGAGGCACACGGACGTTGACATGCACTTCGCCAATTTTTTCCTGCCGTTGGATGAAATCTGCCCCATAGTCCCCACTAAAGAGGCTTTCCAGCCATCCCAAATGGGTTTTTTTCAGCAGGTCGATCCGCCCTTCCAGGTATTCGGCAATTCTTTCGTCCTGAAGAAGGAGGTCGTAAAACCGGTCGGTTACTCTGCCGAGGTGCGGCAGAATGATGGGAGCAATACGGAGAATGGTTTCCCTGTCTTCCAGACGGAAACCGCAGACATGGAGAAAAGTATTCAGGTTGACATCATTCGCTGTGGTCATCATATGGTTTTTGCTTTTCCTGTGACTCTAGGATTACAGCAGATTCGCTATCGCATTGGCAGCACGGGTAGCGTCGAGGAAGATCAGGCCCAATTTTGCCTTGTCCCGAACTATGACGCTGAGGACGGCCTCGGATCCCGCGTGGATCAGCAGAACATATCCATTACTGCCCTTGATCATGACCTGGTCGAGTGCACCGCGCGCCAGTTCAATGGCTGTCCTGTCTCCGAGAGACAGCATGGCGGCTGCCATTGCTCCGACCCGGTCTTCATCCATGTTTGCCTGCAGCATTGAAGCCATGGTGAGGCCATCCAGTGAAATGACGGCTGACGCCTCAATATCGGCGGATCCACTGTTAAGATCTGAAAGTACGGATTTTATCATTTCTTCACGCATACAACCTCTTTTAAATGTTGAACCGCCTTTTTTCAGTAGAGGTGCCACCAGACTGAGATGGCGATGTGGCATGGTGGTGTGTTATTGGCCGCCGTCAGATTTGTCCTTGAACAAATACTCCTGTTCCGGCGGAGCCCTAGTGTTTATTGGAGTTTTTCTCCGAAACGTATCCTATCCGTCCCGTGCAGATTGTCAACCCAGTAATTCCAATCTGTAAAACAGGAAAGCAGCTTTGGCCAGTTCCCGCGAAGATCCCGCAACAGGACTGGCCGCTACGATGCCTGTATCTGCAATCCACAGTCAGGAAAATCCTCCATTTCCGGCCGCTCCATGGTTGGATCCAGTCTGGATACAGAGTGCGGCGAAGGAAATACCTGGTTGCGTCCACAATCTGCGAAATTCCTTCGCCCATGTTCTGCCACCATACCGGCTGCGTCTTTTTTAGAAGATCGTATGGCTCATAAACACAGCATTCCTGACAGGAGGCTCGGGTACCAGAAACCTGTTCCGATCTTCTATACCGAGCCTGGCCGCCTACGCAGACACACTTTCGCGAGCAGCATCTATTTTTCTCCAACGCTAGCCCGCACTCATTCATTCCTTCCACATTACAGGTCCTGGCACATTTCTGTCGGATATTTATGGACCAAAGTGGCAATGCCAATCCGCACTGGCCAAATGAATCCCAATCCGGGAGACTATGATCGTGCAAGACTCGGGATTTCGGAGGAAAAACTGGTGCGTCTGGGATATGCGGCGGTGGGTTTGATGTTCTTTTTTGCAGGCATCCAGTCGGCTGCGGCTGGGATTCTGCCCCTGCCTGGGCGGTTCAATGTGGGCGGCGGCTACAATTTTTTTCCAGGATCAGGTTATGTTTCTGCCGGGTACAGAATGGGCCTGTTTGGTGTGGACGCCATGCTGATCACGATGGGAAGGGAGGAACCGGCTGTCCGTCCGGGGCCGGAGCTGGGTCTTGATGGGGTGGTGTATGTTCCGGGTTTGCCGGTGCCAGTGTTCGCAAAACTGGGTCCGGTGGCCGGATGGGGGAAATACGGTGTGAATGCCGGCTGCGGCGTGGATGTGCCACTGGTGGGTCCCTTCTTTGCACGGCTGCAGGACACCTGGTATTACGCTACGGAAGACCAGACCGGTGGTTTTGAGTCGGAAGACCTTGTTTCTCTCGGCCTTCACGTCCATTTTGGATAGGAACGGAGCTGTGCGGGCTGGGGCTTGAGTGCGGGCGGGCCGCCTCATATGCTTGCCTGCATATGGGGAACAAAATCCCGGGTTGACGGCGTTCCGGAAAAGGAAGTGGGAGCGCCCTGAATGGCAGCGGTACAGCGTGAAAGCTACCAGCTGGTTCTGGCGGTGCGGGATTTAGAAGGGAAGGATGGGTTCTGCGTGGTGGGTTTTTCCCCCAGGGCGTACACTGTACGGGTGGACTTCCGGGTAATGAATGGCTGTCGGGAGATTTTCTGGAAAAACCTTGCAACAATGCCTCTACCAGGATGCTCCAAGCGTACCGCCATAGCAATACGGCGTTGTCAGGTTCCGTAAAACCGGAAGTCCCGGAAGGAGCGGCAGAAGATGATGAAAGACAGGCACAGGCCGGTTAAAAATCTCATCTTGGCGCTAGTGGTATTTTTCCCTGGGGTGACATTTTTTTCTGTGGCCACAGGGAATTCCGTGTACCGCTGGGTTTCCCCTTCGGGAGTGGTGACCTATGGCGACCATCCGGTACCAGGCGCACGGCAGATCCGCAAGATTCCGGATCTGCCAGTTGGACCGGCGGTGTCTGTGCCTCCATCCCTAGCGGTTTCCCCAGCGCCCAAAACCCGTGCCCGGGAAGGACGTTCAAATGCTGCCCTGCACCGCCTGCTGCTGCTCATGGCGATCCAGCAGATGGAAGAAAACCGGCAGTACCAGAACACCCACCACCATCATGACTACCTGTATCCAGGGTACGGCTATTTTCCCGAAAGGCATTTCCCATATGGGAGGCCGTACGGCTTCCATTCCCGGGGCGGACGAAGGCCAGACCGCTTCCAGGGATACGGGTATCCACAGCCAGGACCTCCCAGGGTGCTGCTTCCACCCCAAGCGCCATCGTCGGCCTATTCCAATCCGGTGATCATTCCGCAGCAGCGCCCCTGAGCCGGCACTGGACATGGGACAACAGGGCAGTGATGTCCGGTCGGCTCTGGGAGCATTGCAATGATCTACCGGAATTTTCACCAGTTATACTGGGAAACCGCCATTTTTGCTGGGGATTCCATTGCTGGTGGTTGATTTGGCCAGTTCTGGCTTTGGCTGTCGGTGCACCGACCGATGGTCGGCCCCGCTTCTTCCAGTAATGGGAAGCAGGTCTGCCAGATAGAACTGTTTTTTCATGGTCCGACACAGCCGTTGATCCGGCTCTGCTGGAGCGCTGGCTCTGGCAGGTCATTATGGGACGGCAGGATCTGCGTTAAGCCGCAGCCCAACTGCTGCGTTACCTTTTTCCGCTTTTCAGCCCGCTTGGACGTCAGGCTCTGATTGGCGATAAACACATTTATGGATTTTTGGCGAGAGCCGTCACAAACACGCCGGTTGGCGGTTGCTGCCTTTTAAATTACGCCCGGTCTGCCTGCTAGTGGGCGAAACCCATGGTGACTGCTGTACCGCAATTCCTGCAGGAAATGGATTTTCGGGCTTCCATGAATTCTGCCATGGGAATGCAGTCTCCAGTTACGGAGATGTGATCCAGTTTTGGTCACTTCTGGCATTGTATCTTGGCCAGATTCGTTTTCTGGCTCCCCATCCCCGCCTTCCTCCATGGAGGAAGGCGGGGTAAAGAACCGGGTCAGACAAGACAGCTGTTAGGCGAAATGTCCCTGCAGGCTGATGAAGTAGGCCCTGGGCATGCCGGGCATTCCTACCAGCTCGGCGTTGTTCATTCCGAAACCACCTCCGGATTTGTACTCGAAAGCGTTGTACTTCTTGTCCAGAAGGTTAAACACATCGAAATTGACGGTAATGCGGTGAAGGCCGGTGAAGAGGTACTGCTGGCCGACCTTCATCTTCAGGCCCGCATTCCATATTCCGAATGCCGGGAGTTTTGTGGAGCTTGGCATGTTCGTGTAATTGTTGAAAATGGTCTGTGGCCCGGTATAGGTCCACCAGAGACGGGGTTCAAACAGGACCCCAGCCCGGTATATCTCATAGAACGCGCCAATGTTGGCGGTCTGTGCTGGCACATTGGCGACTGGAAGACCATCGTATGATCCGGCACTGTTCTGGTAATGGGAGTAAACAGCCTTCTCAAAACTCAGGTTGGTAAAGACATGGAGGCTGTAAATTGGGTTGTCATCAAAGTACATGTTTACGCCGCTGAACACCGAGGAACCTGCGGCAAATTCATTTGTTCCGTTGGCGAGGGAAACCGCAAGCCTCTCATGGGTATCGTTCAGGTGGTAGTAATTAATCCCGAATGACGCGTTGTTCAGCAGGCCATCATGGCGGACATAGGATTTCACGCCAAACTGGTACTGTGTGGAGGCCTGTGGCTGCAGGCTGGAACCCACATAGTGGGCGTATGTTCCTGAGGCTCCGGCAGTTGTGGCAAAAGACCGGGAGAAATTGGCATACAGGGACAGGGCAGGGAGGACTTTCCAGTTAACCCCGATCGAGGGCTCGACTTCCGAAAAATTGGTGTTGGAATTCAGGAAAAAGTCACCATTGTTCCCTCCCAGATCATACTGGACGTTGAGGGGGAATGCAGTGTTGACGTCGCTGTTGTAGGAAGTCTGGAAATTCACAAAGCGGATGCCAGGTGTGATACGAAGATTCCGGGTCGGACGGATGTTGTCCTGAACGAATGCGGCCAGATTGGTGAGGTAAAGGTAGTTGCTGTGAAAATGCCAGGGAATGCTGGCACTGTAGAACAGGCCGGATGGGGCTACGGCTTCGCTGGATGTTTCCACATCGTTGACATCAGCCCCCTGCCCGTCGAGCGATGTTGCGGGCTGCCCGGGGGTATAGAAATCGAGCAGCGAGTAGTAGCGGTTGTTCAGGAAATATCCGCCAAACGACACTGTGTTCCAGGGAAGTTTTGCGGTCAGGTAGAGCTTGTCACCATAGGTGTCGCTTTTGGCCAGGTAATACTGGTTCTGCTGGTTTGAAGAATACGTGGGATCATAGTGCAGATGCTCGCGTACTCCGTGGCGGAACCACAGCAGGTTGTGCAGGTCCAGGCCCTTCATCAGCCGGTCACCAAATTTGGAATAGATGATATAGCTCTTGTTGAAGGCTTCTTTCCAGTACATGGAGTAGGGAAGCGTGGTGTAAAAGCCGGTAGTCTGCTGGCTGAGCAGGGTGCCATTCGGGAGCGTGGGCCCACCAGCCTCAGCATAGACAGGAATGTTTACCGGGCGGTACGCGACACTGCGAGTGACGTAGGCACCCACGCTGAAATGCCCGTGATGGAAATGGTGGCGAATTTTCAGGTAATAGGCATAGCTGGAACTTGGGTTGTTGAATCCGAAACCCTTCATGAAGTTCCCGGCACTGGAGGCGCCGCCGGCAATAATGGCAGACCAGCCATCCACATTGCCCGTACGGATGTTAAAATTGATGCCCTTGGTATTGAAGCTGCCATAATAGCCTCCGATGCTGGCACCAGCCTTGCGGGTGGGCTGCAGCGGGACAAAATTGATGGAACCGCCAATGTTTTCAAACCACCGGTTTACAGGGTATCCCGGACCATAGGTAACACTGATTCCCTTGATCATCGACATCTGCGGAATTTCATTGGTACCCCATACCGCATAGGCGGGATCTACCATGGGAACGCCGTCAAAAGTCACCATGACCGTTCCATCATTGCCGTTGCCGGCTGAACCGGACCATCCGGTCTTCATGCCATTGATGCTGATGCTCCCACGGGAAGCACCTGACGGGGAATCCGTGCTGCTATTGACACCCGGAGCCACGGCAAGCACCTGGGAAGCTCCAGCTGCTGGTCCGGCGGTTTCCATCTGCTTGCGGCCAATCACCTTGATGGACTGGGTGGAATTGAATACCTGTTTTTTTGTGGGCAGATGGTTAAGGGTGTTCAGGGCTTCGGTAGCAGAGACCTTGCCGACATTGACGGGACCGGTATGGTTGCCCTGGCTTCCCGGCTGGGCCGATGAAGTAGGAGCGGTGACTCCGGCAAGGACCTGCAGGCTGGTCGACATTCCCAAAAATCCGGTTGTGGCTGCTATGGCCAGGACTAAGGGACTGAGTTGCGGCTTTTTATGGTTCACACTGAACTCCTTTTGGCTAGTTTTACGGCTTGAATACTGTGTCGGTGCCATGCGGCAGCAGGTTAGTGATCTATGGGCCCAGAAACCGGGCAGCTGGTCAGGAGGTTTCCTCCAGTCGGTCGGGATTGAAGCGGTAGCCGAAACAGGGTTCCGCCTCGATGCACTGGTCGGCTCCAACCCGCGAAAGGGCCTTGCGAAGCCGGTAGATGCAGACGGCAAGCGTATTGCTTTGGGGTCTTGAGTCTTCACTCTGGCCAAGATGGGCTGAGAGAGTTTCCGGGCTGACCGTTTCGTAGGGATGGGCCATCAGTTTCTGCAGGACAGAGAACTGGGACCGTGACAGACGGACATGGTGGCCATTGACGACCAGCCTGCGGCTGCGCTGGTCCAGCCAGATATTTTCCTCACCCGGCCGTTCTCCCACTGCCCCTGGGCGTTCTATTTCCAGAAAATGGCAGGCATAGGCGAGCAGACAGCGGAGGCCCATGCTTTCCTCAACATAGGTATCGGCTCCGAGGGTGAGTGCGGCAATGAAATCTTCCGTGGCTGAACTTGCGTCCATGCCTGTGCCCAGAACCAGAATCCAGGAATCAGGACACTTCTCCCGAAGCTGGTGCAGGCTCAATGGTGCGGCCAGGCTCCAGCCCAGCACCAGGACACATTCTGGCGCAGGCCGGAAGTCGTTTTCCGCTGCCGCCAGAGGGCGGTACAGGATTTTCACGTCCAGCTTGGCCCATGCCATTTCCCGGCCGAGAATTTCTTCGGTAAAACAGCTATCGGTGGATGGGCGCAGATCGATCACCAGCAGGTGTTTGAAGCCAGACTGCGATTCCGAATGGAGCTGACAGGCAAATTTTTTTGCCAGGGCCTTCATGGCTGGCCAGACCAGCCGCAAAATATGGGGGCCAGTCAGCAGGGTAAGCACGGGACCTCCTGAAGGCCTGTACAGCCGAACCCGGAGCATTGCTCCAGAGCCATGGAGCAAATACAGGAATTTCTGTTGGTATGCCAAGACATTTCAGTTTCCAGAGCAATCCGTGTATGAGTCTTAAACTACAAATATTAATGAATAATTGTTTCAGTCTGATGAAATTTTATGACAGCAAGGTGATCTTCCGTTGATTTTGCTGGGGTCCGCAATCTCCGATGGAATCGGAACTGGTCTATTTCCCGGACTCAAGGCGTAACTTTCTCCCATCAGGAGGTTCCCCTCGCGCCATGCGGGCCAGGGAGCAGGCGGTGGTGCCCATGGAAAAATGCGGACCGATCCGTTTCCGCGCCACCCTGCAGGCCCATTGCCACACCAGTTGTCTGTCAGCCGGTGATGGTCCAGATCCCAACAGCCAGTACCAGAAAGCCCAGTACCGTGTTGATTCCCACGAGCCTGCGGATCTGGCCGAGCTGTTTGCCAGCGAGTGTCCAGTCAGAAGCCGCCACGGCGCGGCGGAGACGACGGTACGGTGCGAAATAGGCATGCAGAAACAGGGCCATCATGGCAATTCCAAGACCGGCCATCAGGATGACCGGTGCCCCTGGAGGGCTGGCTTCCTGCGTAACCATGACCGAGCCGGTCACAAGAAGTGCCGGAATGGCGGCCCATACCCAGGGGAAGAAACGGGCAAACGCGCGTACCCAGAAAGGAAAACGTTCGTCCGGGGGCAGGCCTGCTGCCGCCGGACGGGCTGCCACATAGGCGAAAAACATGCCACCGATCCAGACGACCGCAGCGGACAGGTGCAGGTACAGCAGAAATCCGAACATGGGCTGAAATCTCTGGGGGTGCAGTATGGGTATTCTGAATGCTGCAGTGTCCTGTCCACAAGCCCCTGGCTGAAGACAGGGGGCCTGTGGACTGCATCTTGCCTGTTGCTTCATGATGCCGGACGTCCACTTTCTGGCCGGGCTGGCGCAGGCCGCCATGCATTGAAGTGCGGCAGGATTCAGCCTGCCCCTCTGCCAGTCCATCTCCCAATTGGTGAACAGACAGCCTGCTGAGGGCTCTGCCTGTTTACCGGGAAAGGTATTTTGCTCCTTGTCTGTCAAGGTAATGGCGGAATGGCCCACAGGTCTATCCACAGAAAATGTGGATAATTCCGGGGAATGTCATAAATCAAGTTAATTGCCGGATAGAGTGGCTGCCCAGATTCCCCTGTCCTGGATGGAGAACCTGAGCCTGGCTCGGGCATGTGCATCTTCCCGTGAACCCTCTTCTGTGGTTCAGGTTTCTGGTGCAGAACGGTGTGCAGGGAATCATCCGCATCTGTTCCAGCAGGAGGCAATACAGCATCCCCGAGTTCGCAAAAGCAGCACGTGCGGCATATGTCCCCCGCCAGCAGCTGTTGCCTGTGCCGGGCTGCACTGTGCGTGATTCCAGTGGATCGGTTTCTGCCGCGTTTCTGCGGACATCCGCCGTGAGACGTTTGGTCTATCGTTCCCGCAGTGTCTCTGGACATAAGGGGCCAGACGAACAACAATAAGATAAAAAGGTTTGTATATATTTAATGGAGCGGATGAAATGGATCTGCCATACCTGAAAATTAAGGGGAGGTCTCTTCTGCCAGTGGTGCAGGGAGGAATGGGCATTGGCGTCTCTGCCCACCGGCTGGCTGGGTCGGTGGCTGCGGAAAGCGCCATGGGTACCATCGCGAGTGTCGAGCTGTGCAGACTGCATGATGATCTTCTGCGCCCCCTCCGCCACTCCAGAGATCCAGAGGCCAGGAGAGGGGCGAATCTGGTCGCCCTGGACTGGGAAATCCGGGCGGCCAGAACACTCGCCGGCCGGGATGGCTTTCTGGCTGTCAATGTCATGCACGCCATTTCCGGTTACCGGGAGCACGTGCTTCAGGCGATCCGGAGCGGGGTGAATGCGGTTGTCGTTGGGGCGGGGCTGCCGCTCGACCTGCCCAGACTTGCTGGGGAATTTCCGGGTGTTGCCCTGATTCCCATCCTTTCCGAACCACGGGGGGTCCAGGTGCTACTGCGACGGTGGATGCGGTACGGCCGCCTGCCAGATGCCCTTGTGATTGAGAATCCCCAATATGCAGGCGGCCATCTGGGGGCCACCAGCCTGGAGGAAACCGGAGATCCCCGTTTTGGTTTTTCCCTGGTCCTGCCTGCCATACGGAAGATCCTCGATGGGCTAGGTCTCCGCCCGGACCAGATTCCCCTGATTCCGGCCGGAGGAATTTCCTCTTTCCGGAAAATTCGTGAACTGGTGGCTCTCGGAGCGGCCGGAGTCCAGCTGGGAACTCCCTTTGCCGTTACGGAAGAAGGGGATGCCCATATCAACTTCAAGAAGGTGCTGGCTGGAGCCCGTCCTGGAGAAACCATAACATTCATGAGTACGGCCGGACTTCCTGCGCGCGCCGTGTTGACTCCCTGGCTGGAACGCTATCTCCAGGTGGAAAGCCGCCTGCGGGAACGGGCTGCACCGGAGCGCGCCCGATGTCCGGGCCGTAACGAATGCCTCGTCCACTGCGGACTTCGGGAAGGCAGAAGTGCAGCGGGCCAGTTTTGCATCGAAGCGCAGCTGTCCGCAGCCCAGCGGGGCGATATCCAGCATGGCCTGTTTTTCCGCGGCGCTGGATCCCTCCCCTTTGGAGACCGCATCCGGAGCGTCCGGGATCTGCTGGCCCGCCTGCTGGACAGTTCCACGGACGGAGACAGCCAGGATCCGGTTTTCCATCCACGGAATGGACAGGAAGCCGGATTCCACCGGGAAGCGTAAACGTTCCGCATGAATGTTTCTCCATCAGATAGGCGCAGAAGGATTAAAGAAACAGCCTGCAGGAATAGGACAGGGCCGGGGGGCACGATGGAAAAAGGCATACAGGATGCCTCTGGCTACAGCTGCTACGGATTTCCAGGCCACCGTCAGGGTTGGGAGTTTTACAAAACCGCGGAAGGACGGTTGCAGGCACAGAGAGCCCTGTCCGGCCGGGCCGGAAAACTGGCGGACGCCCTGGACATGTCACTATTCGTACAGCCAGCCGCAATGGTAGCCAGCAGAGGCAGGGATGGACCTTTATCAGGCCCCACGGAAAAAACGCCAGCGCCGCCAAACTGGGAACACTGGTTTCCAGTGGACATGGGCGGCCGGCACCCGGAGGAACGGCGTGGCTGATGGGAGACGGCCGGCCACGTACCTGGTCCGCAAGGGCAGGGCCCCATTCAGCCAGAGTTTCGTGTCGCCTGCATCAGCATGTCAGCCACTTCCGGCCGGGTAAATTCTGCAGGGGGGCGCTGTCCGTTCTGGAGCATGGCCCGGACTTTCGTGCCTGACAGCTGTACCCATTCGTCTTCGGGATGGGGGCAGCTTTTGCGGGTCGCCATCTGGGCGCAGCGTGTGCAGTACGCGGCATTCTCGAAGGGGAGTGGCGTGATCTGCAGGTCCCCGGGTAACAGGGTTTCAAAAATGCGCTGCGCATCGTAGGTTCCATAGTAATTCCCGACTCCGGCATGGTCACGGCCGACGATAAAGTGGCTGCATCCGTAGTTTTGGCGGGCAATGGCGTGCTTTAGCGCCTCGCGCGGCCCGGCGTAGCGCATCGCCGCCGGAAATACGCCCAGCAGGACACGATCCTGTGGATAGTAGCGGTCTAGAATCACCTCATAGGTCCGGATGCGGAGGTCTGCGGGAATGTCATCCGATTTGGTCTGGCCGACCAGTGGATGCACAAAGAGACCGTCGACCATCTCCAGTGCGACTTTCTGCAGGTATTCGTGTGCACGGTGGATGGGGTTGCGTGTCTGGAAGGCAGCTACCCGGTTCCAGCCTCGCCGGGCAAATTCTGCACGGGTCTGCGCGGGGGTATGGCGGTACAGGCCGAAGCTGTCGTGCAGGTCCGGATAGATGAGGCTCACCTTGCCAGCTAGATGGGTGTTCCCCCGGGCATGCATCGAGGCAACACCAGGATGGGCCCGGTCGTTGACCCGGTAGACGGCCTCTGCCTCCAGCTCCTTGTCCGCACGGTAGCGGTCCGAAACCTGCAGCGTCGCTACTGCCTGGCCCTGCCAGACAAGGGCAATTTCCTCCGCATTCCCGATTTGCGCCAGATCTTCCGGGCTGGCATCCAGGACGACGGGAATCGGCCAAAGCGTACCGTCTGCCAGCCGCATGGATTCCAGTACGCCCGTATAGTCGCGGCAGTCCATGAACCCCTCAAGGGGAGAGTAAACCCCGGTAGCCAGACACTCCAGGTCAGCAAGCTGGGCTGCGCCCAGTTCGAGACGTGGCAGGGTTTCCGCGTAGGACAGCGCCTCTGCGCGCTGTTCTGGCGGCACAACAAGATTGGTCAGCCGGCCTCCGTGAGGCTGGATAAGTCTGGAAAAACGGTCCGTGTCCATTGAAATCACCCGGTGCAGTAGTAAAAGGCTCAGTAAAGGTTTCAGAGCGCGGCAAAAGCGTTGGTCCCACTCCGGACCGGCAAAAAATCCCCGGTAACTGGGGGCTCCCCATACCAGTGCAGTGTTTGGGCCAGTGCGGTCACACGCCCAACCAGTAACGTTGCGGGGGAGGGCGCTCCTTCCGTTGCGACGAGAGCAGGGAGGCTCGACAGGGTCCCATACAGCACACGCTGTCCGGGCTGTGTGCCTCCGCAGACCAGTGCCGCGGGCCAGTCGGCAGGCAGGCCGTGGGCTGCCAGCTGTCCGCAGATAGTTTCCAGTTCGGCCAGTGGCATGTAGAAAACCAGCGTGTACTGGCGGCGGGCCATGGCCTTCCAGTCTGGTGCGCTGCCGTCCGGGTGCGCACATCCGGAGGCAAGAACCACCGTATGGGCGAGTTCGCGGTGGGTCAGGGGAATCCCCGCGTAGGCAGCGCAGCCGTGTGCGGCGCTGATGCCCGGT
Organism: Acidithiobacillus sp.; assembly: GCA_027365525.1. Classification (GTDB taxonomy): domain Bacteria; phylum Pseudomonadota; class Gammaproteobacteria; order Acidithiobacillales; family Acidithiobacillaceae; genus Igneacidithiobacillus. The sequence goes on along the minus strand of DAHXMJ010000034.1, from coordinate 4,383 downwards.
ACAATTTCGAAGGGAATGCTGGCGTTGGCCAGTGCCTCGGCTTCCTCACCGCCACGTCCGAAAACCAGGGGGTCGCCCCCCTTGAGGCGTACCACCCGCAGGCCACGGCGGGCATGATCGACCATCAGCTCCTGGATCCTTTTCTGCGGAGTATGTACCCCCCCTGCCCGTTTGCCCACAAAAATCCGCTCCGCTTCCGGTCGAACCAGGTCCAGGACCGGCCCGGATACCAGCGCGTCGTACAGCACCACGTCGCAACCCTGAATCAGCTGCAGGGCCCGGAGCGTGAGCAGGTCCGGGTCCCCTGGACCTGCCCCGACCAGGGCAACTGGTGGAAGAGAAGCGGGAACGCCCTCGTGCAGCTGTTTCCAGGCCCTGCGCACCCGGTAGGCATCAATCTGCTCCAGTTCGCTGTGGCTCAGGATCCGTTCCCAGAACGTCCGGCGTTGGGAAGCCGTGGGAAAACGCCTGCGGACCCGCCCGCGCAGTCCGCCGAGCAGCCCGGCCGCGGCTGCAAGCGAATGGGGCAGGCGGGCTTCCAGCCAGGTCTTTACATGCCGGGCCAGCAGGGGGGCGTGCCCCCCAGAGGAGACGGCAATGACGAGCGGAGAACGGTCGACAATAGCCGGAAGAATGAAGTCGCAATACTGGGGATCGTCCACTACGTTTATGGGGATACCTGCACTGCGCGCATCACGGGCCACGCGGCCGTTGATCTGGGGGTCACTGGTAGCGGCCACGGCCAGGCGCTGGCCCTGCAGTACCTCCGGGGCATAGGGCCCCTCCTGGCAGGTGATGCGTCCTGCCTCCAGTTCAGACCGGAGTTCCTGCCCCAGCTGGAGGGCGGCCACGGTTACGCTAGCCCCCGCACGCAGCAGGCCCCGGACCTTGCGTGCTGCCACTCGCCCCCCCCCGACCACCAGAACGGGCTGGTTCCGGAGATTCCAGAAAATGGGATACCAGTCCATGGCTACTCCGGCAGGGCCACAGGCAGGAGAAGGAATTTCCGGAGGGTTCCATTGTGAGGCCCCGGAACCAGAAGATTTGTGTTGATGCCCATTATTGTACTCCCTAGCGTTCCTGTTCCGGCTGACCGGTGCTTGTGGTCAGTCCGGCACGGTAAAGAAAATCTCCAAAACCCTCGTTTACGAGGCGCTCTGCCACAAAACGGGCCAGCAGGGGGCGCAGGGCTGCCACCAGACCATCCTCGTCGAGGGACGTATACAACTGCGCATTCAGTCTGGTACCCGCCTGATTTCCCCCAAGGTGGAGGTCATAGAGCCCGGGCCCCCGGCCCACCAGGCCGATTTCCGCCAGGTAGGGACGGGCACAGCCGTTGGGGCAGCCGGTGATCCGGAGAGAAATGGGCTCCCGTTCCAGACCGTATTCTCCAAGCAGGGTATTCAGCCTCCCGGTCAGGGCCGGCAGATAGCGTTCACTTTCAGCCATGGCGAGGGAGCAGGTCGGCAGGGCTACGCAGGCCATTGCCCCCGTTTCGAGTGGCGTCCGCTGAGGGGTGAGGTCAAGACCGAGGCGCTCCAGAACCTCTTCCACCCGGGGGCGGGCTTCCGCTGTGACCCCGGCCAGCACGAGATTCTGGTTGCAGGTTAGACGGATTTCTCCCCCGTGTGCCGCCACAAGCTGGTCCAGCCCAGACAGCGGCAAACACCCCTTCTGGCCATCAACAACCCGTCCTCCTGGTATATAGAGGGTGAAACTGGCCGTACTATCGGGATGCTCCGTCCAGCCAAAGGGGTCTCCGGAACGGAGGAAGGACGTGGAGCGTGCCGGCTGCAGCACAAATCCCGCACGGCGGGTTACCTCCGCACGGAAAGCCGCCAGACCCATGCGGTCCACCGTATACTTGAGCCTCGCCTGGCTGCGGTCACTGCGGTCGCCATGGTCGCGCTGGGTGGTTACGACCGCTTCCGTCACCGCCAGGACCTGGTCCGGCTTGCAGAAACCAAGGACATCGGCCAGCCGCGCATAGGTCGCCGGATTTGTGTGGCTGCGTCCCATACCTCCACCCGTGCTGACATTGAAGCCGGCCAGATGCCCATCTTCCTCAATGGCTGTAAATCCCAGGTCGTGGGCTAGCACATCGACATCGTTGGAGGGCGGGATTGCCAGGGCAATCTTGAATTTTCGCGGCAGGTAGGTCTGTCCGTAGAGCAGTTCCTCTTCGGGCACCACGGCCGGCTTTCCATCCAGCCAGATTTCGTGGTAGGCGCGGCTGTTGGGCAGCAGGTGGGCCGCAATTTTCTGCGCCCAGGCATAGACTTCCCCATGCAGCCGGGACTGGCTGGCTCCCGAACATGCGATTACGTTCCGGTTGATGTCGCCGCAGGCACTAATTGTGTCCAGAAGGGCGCGATCCAGTTCCTGGAGTACCGGCTTCAGGTTTTCGCGGAAGACTCCGTGGAACTGGATGCTCTGGCGGCTGGTGATGCGCAGGCTTCCATTACCGAAGGTTCGGGCAAGGCGGCCCAGCGCCAGCCACTGGGTACTGTCCAGAACGCCTCCAGGCAGGCGGAGACGGGCCATGAACTGGTACTGCGGTTCCAGCCTGCGGAGCTGGCGTTCGGCACGGACGTCGCGGTCGTCCTGCTGGTATATGCCGTGGAACTTGAGGACCTGCGTATCGTCCGGGAGTACCGCCCCCGTATGGCGCAGGTTAAGACTTTCGCCCAGCGTTCCGCGCAGGCTACGGCTCGCGGCCTTGATGCGTTCGACATCGGAAAGCGGTTTTCTAGTAGACATCGCGGTGATATCTCCCTGCATGCATGAGACTATCGACATATTGTTCGGCCTGTTCTGGTGTCCGTCCGCCAGCATCGCTGACCACCCCGACCAGGGCATGGTGCACGTCCTGGCCCATGCGGGCAGATCCGCAGACATAGAGCGCGGCTCCTTCCTCCAGCCAGGCATACAGCTCCCGGGCCCGCTCGCGCAACCGGTCCTGTACATAGATCCGGCGCTCTCCATCGCGGGAGAACGCGACATCCAGCCGGGTCAGGAGTTCATCGTCCAGCCACTGCAGCCACTCGCGGTGGTAGAGAAAATCCGTGCGCAGATTCCGGTCTCCAAAGAACAGCCAGTTTCGACCCCGTGCCCCCAGCATTTCCCGCTCCTGCAGGAAGGCGCGGTAAGGGGCTACCCCGGTGCCGGTACCGATCATGATGAGCGGCCGTTCCGGGTCTTCCGGCAGAGGGAAGGAACCCTGGCCCTCCACGAATACCCGTACGTGGGCACTGGTGGCCAGGTGCCGCCCCAGCAGGCCGGAGGCCAGTCCTTCTCCCGACCGTCCCTGGAATTCCCAGTGTACCGGTGCGACCGTCAGGTGCACTTGGTCGGGAAAGGCCAGCAGGCTCGAGGCGACCGAGTAGCGCCGTGCGGGCAGTGTCCGGAGCATCCCGAGGAATTCCTTCGCGGAAAGTCCCCGCACGGGATATTCCGTGACCAGGTCGAGTACGTCCCGGCCCTCCATCCAGGTAGCCAGCGCTCCGGAATCTGCAATTTTCCCGTCCAGGGAAGACGGTCCTGCTGCTGCTGCATAGCGTTCCACTACCGGACGCGTGAGGCGCGTGATCTCGTGTTCTGCAGTCAGGGCTTCCGCAAGCGTGCATTCACCCTGTGGGGCTGTGACCAGCGTATTGCCTTCCAGGCCCAGACGGTCCAGCAGAGCTTCCACCCGTTTGCCTGGATTTTCCGGTATCACCGACAGGCTGTCGCCGGGAACAAATCGGATTTCCGAGCCAGACAGGTCGAGTTCGACGTGCCATACTTCCCGGGTGGAGCCTCCGGCCGTCAGGGGAACCCGTGCGGTCATTGGGGCCGCAAACGGCCGGTGCCTTGTCCAGGATGCCGCCATCGGTGCCACTACGGCTGGGGCTGTCCCCTGGGACACAGTCGGGGGACGCTGGTCCCCCAGCGTGCGGAACACCTGTTCCGCCCACTGTTCCGCCGTGCTTCCATAGTCCACGTCGCAGTCGGTACGCTCTAGGAGACGGTTCCCCCCTGCTGCCGCCAGTGCCGCATCAAAATCCCGGCCAGCCTGGCAGAATCTGGGGTAGCTGGCATCCCCGAGCGCCAGAACGGCGAAGCGGATGCCATCCAGCCTGGGCGGCCGGGGGCCGGTAAACAGCTGGTGCAGCTCGCGGGCGCTGTCGGGCGGTTCACCATCCCCATGGGTACTGACAATGACCAGCAGGTTCTCCTCCTGGCGCAGCCGTGCCGGGCGGTAGCGCTGCATGTCCACCGCTTCGGCCACAAAGCCCATGGCAGCCGCACGTTCAGCGATGCGCCTCGCAAGAGCGGCACCAGTTCCGGTCTGGGAACCATACAGCAGGGTGATCCTGGCAGCACCAGCTGCGGCTGCAGCTG
>DAHXMJ010000025.1 GCA_027365525.1 Acidithiobacillus sp. | reverse complement strand
CATATGCTGCCGGTGCCGACACTCCGGCCAGCATGGCCAGAATCGAATTCCGAATCATTTTTCCCCTGGTGCTGCTCATAGAATATTTCCTCCCATAAAAACCCGCTTCTCCAAAAGCATGGTTCATGCCAGATACTTTTTCGCAAAATTATCATGAAGATAAATCATTAATGAGCCATGCCTTGTACAACAAAATCTTCCCTTCCCCAAAGGGGCACGGGAAAATGCGGTTTCAGGATTTCATCGGGGGAGTGGGTTGGCGGGATTTTCGGATGTCATAGGCTTGATGAAGCGCCAGATTCAGTTCCAGAACATTAACTACGGGCTCACCCAGAAATCCCAACAGTGGATAGTGGGTATTCTCCCGGACCAGCACGCGGATCTGGCTGACCGGCAGTCCACCGGCCTGTGCAACCCGGGCTTCCTGGTACTGCGCTGACGCCGGGCTGATATCTGGATCCAGCCCGCTAAACGAGGATGTAACAAGATCTACGGGAACCCGTTTTCCCCTTTCTTGAGGATCCATTTTTTTCAGGTAGGAAACCCGTTTTACAACATGTTCCATAAGTGTGGGATTGTCGGGTCCCAAACTGGAAGCATTGGAAGCGGCTGCATTGTAAGGCATGGGAGAGGTAGCCGAAGGGCGTCCCCAGAAAAACTCTGGTGCGGTAAAATTCTGGCCAATCAGCTTTGAACCCACCACTTTCCCGCGCACTTTCAGAAGCGAACCATGCGCCTGGTATGGGAAAACCAGATAGGCCAGTCCCGTAACCAGAACAGGATAGACGATACCCGTGATGGCAGACAGGCAGACAAAAAGGATAAGGGCGGTGCGCAGACTGCGGATCATGATGCTCCTCACAGGACAGCCAAAAACAGATCAATGAGCTTTATGCCCATGAACGGTGCAATAACACCACCAAGTCCATAGATCAGGATATTCCGCAACAGCAGGGCATCTGCCCCCATGGCCCGGTACCGTACCCCCCGCAGAGCTAGTGGAATCAGCATTGGAATGACCAATGCGTTAAAAATGACTGCAGACAGTATGGCATCCCGGGGTGAGTCCAGCCCCATGATGTTCAGGGCGGACAGCTGCGGGTATGTACCTACGAAGGCTGCAGGAATAATGGCAAAATATTTGGCCACATCATTGGCAATGCTGAAGGTGGTTAGGGCACCGCGGGTGACCAGCAGCTGCTTTCCCAGGCGGACGATCTCCAGCAGTTTTGTGGGATCCGAATCCAGATCCACGATATTTGCAGCTTCCCGCGCCGCCTGTGTACCACTGGCCATGCACACGGCAACATCGGCCTGGGCCAGGGCTGGGGCATCGTTGGTTCCATCCCCGGTCATGGCAACCAGATGTCCCTGCTCATGGCACTCACGTATTCTCGCCAGCTTGTCCTGGGGTCTGGCTTCCGCAAGGTACTCATCCACACCCGCTTCCGCAGCAATCGCCCCAGCGGTTACAGGATTGTCTCCGGTAATCATGACGGTCCGGATTCCAATCTTCCGCAATTCGGCAAAGCGTTCCCGGATACCTGGTTTGACAATATCCCGGAGACCGACCAGCCCCAGAACCTGTCCATCCATGGCTACGGCCAGTGGGGTTGCACCGGTCTGGGCAATGCTGTCAATTGCGGGATCCATTCCATCTGGCCATTCGCCACCCGAATCTCGTATCCAGTTCCGGATGGCATCGGGAGCCCCCTTGCGCAGCCTTTTCCCATTCATGTCCACCCCGCTCATCCGAGTTTCGGCACTAAACGGTATCCAGACCCCATCTGCGGCAGCTTCCCGGGTCACAGCCGGAAAAAGGCGTTCTGCGAGAACCACAATGCTCTTCCCTTCCGGAGTATCGTCACTCAGGGAAGACAGACGGACGGCCTGGGCCAGGTCTTCTTCAGAAATTCCGGCAGCCGGGACCAGCTCGGCCGCCTGACGGTTGCCAAAAGTGATGGTGCCGGTCTTGTCCAGAAAAAGGACATCGGCATCTCCCGCGGCTTCAATGGCCCGCCCTGATTTGGCTATCACCTTGGCTTTCAGGAGACGCATGATGCCTGCAATGCCGATAGCCGGCAGAAGGGCCCCTATCGTGGTCGGAATCAGGCAGACAAGAAGGGCGACCAGAATGGGGGGCCTGACCACCCGTCCGCCATGCATGGCGTAATGGGCGCTATAGACAGAAAAAGGGTAAATCGTCACCGTCACGACCAGAAACACCATTGTCAGCACAACGAGAAGTACCATCAGTGCGATTTCGTTGGGCGTCTTGCGACGGGCAGCCCCTTCCACCATCCGGATCATACGGTCCAGGAAGGTATCTCCTGGACTGCTCGTAATCCGGATGACCAGCCAGTCCGAAAGCAGCTGGGTACCCCCGGTAACCGCGCTGCGGTCGCCTCCAGGCTCACGGATGACTGGGGCACTTTCGCCCGTAATGGCACTTTCATCCACCGATGCCACTCCCCGTACCACGTCTCCATCGGCGGGGATCACCTCTCCTGCTGAAACCAGAACCAGATCTCCAGGCTGGAGGGCATTCCCGGATATTTCTGTCGTGGGAGACTGTGGATCTTCACTGGTGATTTTTCTGGCCAGCACTTCCTGCCGCGAGGCCTTCAGACTGTTGGCCTGGGCTTTTCCCTGTCCTTCAGCGAGGGCTTCCGAAAAATTGGCAAAAAGCAGGGTCAGCCACAGCCAGACCGCGATCACCAGATCGTAGGTTGCATGGCCATGGCGGGAAACCATCTCCACAATCCCGATTCCTGTTACCAGAAGGGCTCCCAGATAGACCACAAACATGACTGGATTCCGCAGCTGTACGCGCGGATCCAGCTTCCAGAAGCTGTCCCGCAAAGCCTCACGATAGAGGCGGCGCCAAAACGCCGCATCGTGCCCAATAACCTGTGGATTCATGACATTGACCTCAGTGAAGGACTGCCTGCGCATGCAGGGCAGGCAGGGAAAGCTGTTCGGCCACTGGCCCAAGGGCCAGGGCGGGAATGAAGTTCAGGGCTCCAACCAGAAGAATCACGACGGCCGAGAAAATAGCAAACAGCGGTGTTGCAGGATTGAGCGTACCCGCCGTTGCCGTCATCCGCTTCTTGGCTGCGAGGGAACCCGCAATGGCCAGCAGCGGGAAATAGGCAAGATAACGGTTCAACAGCATCAGAATACCGGTCAGCACATTGTAGAATACGGTACCTGCATCCAGACCACCGAAAGCGCTGCCGTTATTGTTGGCCGGACTGGTGACCGCATAGAGGATTTCGGAAAACCCGTGCGGGCCCGGGTTCAGGATGGCTGCCCGGCCGCCTGGCAGGCTGGCGGCGATGGCGGTGCCTACCAGTACAAGAACTGGCATGACCAGAATGGAAAAGGCTGCCATTTTCATTTCATAGGCTTCCAGCTTCTTTCCCAGAAATTCCGGCGTCCGCCCAACCATGAGACTGCCAAGGAAAATGGAAATGATGAAAAACCCGATCAGCGACGCCAGACCGGAACCAACCCCCCCAGGGGCGATTTCACCCAGCTGCATCAGGAAAAGATTGACGAATCCGGAGATGGGCATAAAGGAGTCGTAGTCCGAATTGGCCGCACCTGTAGAGGTACCGGTGGCAATGGCACCAAACAGCGCACTGGCACCTGTGCCAAACCGGTCTTCCACTCCTTCCATATTTCCACCTCCAGAAAACTGGGGGTGGTTGGCCTGCGTGACGCCCAGTGCATGAAAAACCGGATTCCCCTGGAGATCCTGCTGCTGGCTGAGAATGGCCAGTGGCACAAGCAGCAGAAGGATGACCCCCATCAGGGAAAAGGCGATCTTCCGATTTCTGGCAACGCGGCCAAAGTAGAATACCAGGGCAAAGGGCAGCAGCAGCATGCCCACCATCAGCACCCAGTTGGTTACACCAGAAGGACTCTGAAAAGGATGCCCAGCATTGGCGTTGAAAAATCCTCCGCCGTTATTGCCCAGGATTTCTATCGCTGTCTGGGAACCAGCTGGACCCATGGCCAGCATCTGGTGCGTGACCAGCTTGCCGGCGTTCAGGAAGGGCTGGACCAGATGCACCCGCAGATAGGGCGAAAAATTCTGTATGGCTCCCTGGCTGATCAGAAAAAGTGCCAGCAGAACAGACAGGGGAAGAAAAATGTAGATCACCGTACGGGTCAGGTCTACCCAGAGATTTCCGATGCCTGCCTGGTCTGCCCGGGAAAAACCGCGCGACAGCCCAACCGCCAGTACCATGCCAGTGGCCGCCGCCATAAAATACTGGACACCTATCCCGAGGACCTGGCTGCAATAGCTCAGCGCGGTTTCTCCCGAATAGTCCTGCCAGTTGGTGTTGGTAATGAAGGAAGCTGCGGTATTGAAACTGCCTCCAGCTCCGAGGCCCCTGAAATGCTGTGGATTGAGGGGCAGGAACGGCTGGAAGTAAAGAAGCAGGTACAGAAAAATACCGCCAAGCAGATTGACCAGCAGCCAGAGCAGTGCGTACCGTTTCCAGGACATGTCCTCAGAGGGATCAATCCCGGAAATGCTGTATATGGCCGTTTCAATGGGCCCAAAAAACCGGGTCGCCCAGAAACGTCTGCCACCATAGGCCAGATCCAGATACCATCCCAGCGGCCAGGCAAGGATCACAGCAGCCAGAACGACCGAACCAGTCAGCAAAATGGTGTCCATCATGAAAAGCGCTCCGGATACAGAAGAAAAACCACCAGATAGGCAAACACGAAAACAGCGAGCAGCAACCCGATCCAGATCATGGCGCTCATGACCATGACCTCATGCGGTCCAGCAGGATTACAAACCCCGCGCCGAGAAGAAAAACAAGCACGAGCAGTCCAAGATAGAAAAAAAACATGGAGACCTCCCCCAGTATTCCGTGGGGAGATTCTATTTGCCCGGGTTTTGTTCGATCCATAAAAAAGACATAAAAATTGGGTAAAAATGGCGTAAAATCCCGAAAAAGGCAGCTCTCCATCACATCTCCCGGCAGAAACCGGTTGACATGGCATTTCATGGCTCTACCATGGGGACCTCCCGGTTCCAAGGAGAAATGGATGTGATCCCCACCCAGCCTGGGAGTGGGCGCCCAGATCCAGACGCGCTGCTGGCTTCCGTTGAAAAGGAGGCAAGAAAAAAGGAGCGGGGACGGCTGAAGGTGTTTTTTGGGGCCGCGCCCGGCGTAGGAAAGACCTATGCCATGCTCCGTTACGGGATTGATGAGCAGGCCAAGGGACGGGGGGTCCTGGTGGGCGTTGTGGAGACCCATCAGCGCAGCGATACCGAGAAGCTGGCCCGCCAGCTGGAGCGGTTGCCCCTCCGGCGTGTCCCGGCTGGCGGCGGTACGTCAGTGCTTGAGGAATTTGATCTGGATGCCGCCCTGGAACGGCACCCTTCCCTGCTGCTTCTGGATGAACTCCCCCACAGCAACGTTTCAGGATCCCGCCATGCCAAGCGGTGGCAGGATCTTGAGGAGCTTCTGGATGCCGGCATTGATATTGTCACCACCATCAATGTCCAGCATCTGGAAAGCGCCAATGATGCCGTTTTTGCCATTACCGGTGTCCGGGTCCGGGAGACAGTTCCGGACTATCTCATCACCAGCGCCGAAGAACTGAACCTGATTGATATCAGTGAGGACGACCTGCTCCAGCGCCTGCGGGACAATAAGGTCTATCTGGGAGAGAAAAGGACACGGGCCATGGCCCATTTTTTTCGCCGGGGAAACCTGATCGCCCTCCGGCAGCTGGCCATGCGGGTTGCCGCCGACCGCATGGATTCGGAACTGCAGGAATTCCGCACCATCCATCCCGAAGACCTGAAGGATGGTGCTTCCCTCCGGGAAAAAGTACTGGTCGCGATTACCACCACGCCTGAAAGCGAACAGCTGATCCGGACCGGCTACCGTCTTTCCCAGGCACTTCACTGTGGATGGATGGCCGTTCATGTAGATACCCCACGCGGTCTCTGGCAGAGACCGCAGGACCAGGCCTGGCTCTGGAGCCATATGCATCTTGCAGAACAGCTGGGTGCGGAGACCGTGCGCATCACCGGTGTCAGTGTGGCTGCCGAGATTATTGCCTACGCCAAGCTGCGCCGGGTAAGCCGCATTATTGTGGGACCCGGCCGCGGACTGGGGAAACATGTTGGGATAGGGCCAGGTTCCCTCTCATGGCAGCTCCTCCGCCAGCAGGATCCGAACATTGATATCCTGGTCCATCCTCTGGAACCGCGGGGACATGGCGACAGGAAAAGCTCCTCCGTTCCGGGAAGCTCCTACCTTCAGCAGCCCCTGCAGCGGGACTACTCCCTCCGAATCAGCCGTCCCATCCTGGCCAGTGCGCTGGCCGGCATTCTCCTGACTGCAGTCAGCGTTCTCTTTTCTCCTCTGGTAGGCAGCGCGGGTTTTTTTCTTCTTTCTCTCCTGGGTGCCGTAGGTGCGGCGCTGCGCTATGGAAGATGGCCTTCCATCGTTGTCATTGTCAGTGCCCAGATTTCCCTCTTTGCCTTTAGCCTTGGCAGCAGTCTCCCCCGCACTCTCGAAACCCTGCTGCCCTTTGGGGCCAATATCGCAGTAGCCGTCATTGTCAGCCAACTGGTCGCCCGGTCGAGGGACCAGGAGCTCATGGCCAGAATGCGGGAAAGGCGTGCCCGAAATCTTTACACCCTGGTGCAGAGCATCAGTGGACTTCGGGACAGCACGGAAATCCTGTCCGGCGCGGCCCGCCAGATTCACGACAGTCTGGGACTCAGCATCAACTTCTGGCTGCCTGCAAAAGGTCAGGAAAATCCACTGCTGCATCTGTACGCCAGCGGAGAGGAGCGGCAGCCAGGAGAGGCCCTGGAGGCCCTGCGCTCGGCAGCCATCTGGGTATTCCGGAACCGCCGGCCGGCCGGCATGGGTACCGATACCCTGGCCGCCCTGCCTGCTCTCATGATCCCCATGATGAACGGTGACCATATCCTGGGGGTCATAGACATCAGTGACCTGGAGCTCCGCCGGATTCCAGGTGAGTGGCTCCGGTATCTGGAAACCATTTCCAGGCTGGTTGCTTCCGCCCTGGAATCGGCCTCTGCTGCCCAGGCCAGAAGCGAGGACCAGATGAGGCTCCGCCTCGAAAAAATGCAGAATACCCTGCTGAGCGCCATTTCCCATGACCTGCGCACCCCACTGACGGCCATGCTGGGGGAACTCGGCACCCTGGAACAATTCGGCGAAAATATTCCTCCCCAGGAACAGCTCACCATGATCCGGCGTGTACGGGAGCAGACCCAGCGCATGGGAGACAACATGGAGCGTATCCTGCGCATGGCGAGCCTGCTTTCTGGCGGAACCTCACTGAACCGGGAATGGGTCCCCCTCGGAGACATCCTTGGCATTGCCATGCGCAACCAGCAGCCCTCCTGCACCCAGAGAAAATTCAACTTCCAGATCTCGCCAGATCTCCCGCTTCTCCATGCAGACCCCGTCCTGCTGGCCCAGGTGGTGGGCAACCTGGTCGAGAATGCCTGCAGGTACACCCCCCCCGACTCCCCCATCGATATCCAGGGCTGGGCTGACAAGGAAAAGATCAGCGTATGCGTCATCGATCATGGGTTCGGGATCCCTCCAGGCAGGGAGGAAGCCATTTTCGAGCGGTTCAGCCAGATTTCCCCTCTGGCCGGGGAGAGGGGCACCGGTCTCGGTCTGGCTATTGCAAGGACCATTGTCGAAATGCATGAAGGGCGGATATGGGCAACCAACATGGTCATGAACCGGGGAGCCAGGTTCTGTTTTTCCATTCCCCGAAAGCCTCCCCCCATCCTTCCTGAGGAAGAGTAGCCATGGCAAAGCAAGCCATTCTCCTTGTGGAAGATGACCCCGCCATCGCAGATTTCCTGAAGACGGCCATCGGCCGGGATCCCCGCTACAGTCTCCAGCATGCCGGAAGCCTGCGTGAAGCCCAGGAGCAGATCCTGCAGCGCAGGAAGACCCATGCCGGACCATTCCGGGTCATCCTGCTGGATCTGGGGCTGCCGGACGGAGATGGCATGGACGTTATCCCGTGGATCCGGGCCGGCCTTCCGGAAACCCTGATCATGGTGCTTTCTGCACGGCACCAGGAAGCAGAGAAAATCCGGGCCTTCCAGAGCGGTGCGGACGACTACCTTACCAAACCCTTTACCCCCGGAGAACTGGTGGCGCGGATGGAGGCCCACCTGCGCCGTCTGCAGATCCGGCCCCAGGAAACCAACCCCTCCGTTGGCGGCTGGAGCCTGATGGATGAAAGCCGCCTGCTGAAAACGGCGAAAGGGAGAGAGGTTGCGCTGACCATGAAAGAATACCAGATTGTGCGCATACTGCTTCTCAATATGGGAAAAGCCGTATCCCACCAGAGACTGCTAACTGCCGTCTGGGGGCCTACGCATGCAGACCAGACCCATTACCTGCGCATCTACATCCAGCGCCTGCGTGAAAAACTGGAAGAGGATCCCAACCATCCGAGGCACATCATCACGGAATCCGGAATTGGGTACCGGCTTATCCTGGACTGAAGCGTCATCCTGCCATTCACGGGAGGCTTCCAAAGGATACAGAAGCATGGCCCGACGTTCTGTCATGAACTTCTCTTTTCTGCCGATTTCTGCCATAAGCCAGGAGGGCAGGAAGCGACCGCAGATGCCCCCCAGTGCAACCGCACCTGTTTGCCCAACTGGAAAAAGGCAGATTGCCGGTCATGTTTTCGGGTGCGGGCACCCAGCGTGCCGTCCCTTCTTTTCAGGGGGTTTGACAACCACGGTACAGATCATTCCGGCCGCAATGTGCACCCCTTTGGGAATCCGGAGAATCTGTACCCGGACGGGCACCCGTGCGGCCAGCCGCACCCAGTTGAATGCGGGGCGTACACTGGCGACCAGGCGGTTTCCCCTGTGGCTTTCCCGGTCTGCGACGGCGGCGGCAATCCCCTCAACGCGCCCCTCCAGCCGGGATTTCTGGCCGAGAAGGGTAATTTCTGCCGGATCCCCAATTTTCACGCCCGAAAGCCTAGTCTGTTCAAAGTATCCATAAACCCAGAAGGAGTGCTGCTCCACCAGGGCAATCTGGGGAATGCCGGTCCTGGCATAGTCGCCTTTCCGCAGCTGGAGGCTGGTGACATATCCGGCAGCGGGAGCCCGGACCAGGGTCCGGCGCAGGTTCAGGCGGGCAAGCCGGACAGCCGCCGCTGCCTCCCGGTACGCGGCCTGGGCCACCCTTTCCTCCAGCAGGGAATCCTCCCGATGCTCGCCAGCGACAGCATCTGGCCCCAGCATTGCCCTTCTATCCGCCTGCGTCCGGCGCAGCTGCAGCTGCTCCCGGGCCTTTTCCAGCCGTTCCCGGGCCGCCTGCAGGGCAATGCGGTAGCGTTCCGGATCAATGCGGAAAAGCGGCTGCCCCCGGTGGACCAGCTCATTGTCATGCGCGTCCAGGCGCACTACCCGTCCCGGAACATCGGCGGCAATATCCGCAATATGGGCCTGCACAACCCCATCCCGGGTCCATGGCGAATCCAGATAGTGCTGCCAGAGCAGATAGCCGAGCCAGACCGCCACGCCGGTAACAGCGAGGGTTGCAAAAAATCGGAAAAAAGCGCGCAGCGTCTTCATGAATAGCACCAGATTCCCAGCAGGGAAAAAATGCAGATGAATATGGCGAGCCGGAACAGTGCAGGGTGCCAGACAAAACGGTCCAGATCCCAGTCTGCCAGCAGCCTGTCCAGAAGCAGGTACACCACCAGCGTTCCCAGGAAAATGAGCAGCAGGGCAGGAACCATGGCATTGAACAGGGGAATTTCACGGGGCATGCACAGGTCTCCGCATCCCGGACAGGCCGGCCGGACGCCCCAGGCCACCGCCTTTCCCCAGGTCCCCCAGTACGCGGCGGATGACCTCCAGATAGACGAGAAGGAGCCTTTCCGGAGCCAGGAAGGGATGAACGCTGGCCAGGGGCGGGGAATGGGGCAGGTCCGATGCCATGCGGACCGTCTCGTCCAGGAGCTCCCGCACGGTGGTAAAGGTCCCGGATCCGGCGTAGAGCCTGCCGAGTTCCCCGAGCAGCCGGTCCACAGAACGTTCCACGCCGGCACTGCCCGGATCCGGAGGGGTCGAACTGCGCCAGACCGGATGCAGCATGCGCAGATGCAGAATGGCCTCTCCCAGTTCCTGCATCCGCAGGGCCGTACGGAGCACCGCGGCGTCGGCACCGGAACGCCCCGAAGGATCCGTAACCAGCTGCCGCAGGAGCTCCCGACCATCCCGTTCAAAAGACGAGCGGAGACCGAGGAGTGGAGCACGGCATACCGCTGCCATCTGCATCCGCAAAGCCCGGAAGAGACGGGAGCGCTCCAGCCAGTTTCCGCCCGGCAGAATGACCAGGAAGGTCAGCCCCACCACCAGCACGGCGACCAGTTCGGCAATTCCCGTATTGACCATGCCCGGATAGTCAAAAGGGCCACCGTTCCCGGGAATGGCCAGCTGCGGGAAAAAGATCCCATACCCAGCCGCCACGCCCGGCCATTTTGGCCGGCTCAGAAGGTATGGGGCCAGAAGCAGGAAGGGCAGAAGACCCAGCGACAGCGCCATGAATCCCTGTACCCTGGGGACCACCAGGAAGGCGAACAGAAGCGCCGCGGAAAAAGCCACCAGCCCTCCCCAGGCCATCTGGCGGACAGCCAGGACGGGATCCGGAAATGTGGAAAACAGGGCACTGATCACCACGGCAATGATGGTAGCCGCGACACCGGACGTCCAGTCCGTCCTGAGCCAGAAAAAAGACACCAGGGCCACCACAAGCATGCTGCGCAGGGCTGCGGTCAGGGGCTGCACCAGATCGGGATGCAGCTGGTCAATGGCGGCCACCCGGTGATAGTTGCGGCCAAAGGCGGGGAGATCCTGCTCCTGGCCGGTGGCCGGCAGTATCCTGCGCGGTTCAAGAAGGGCCTGGTACTGGCGGGCATACCAGTACAGGTCCTCCAGGAAACGGCTGAGGAGCAGCAGGGTGGCATCCAGGGCCAGCACCTCCTCCCCGGTCCACGGGATTTCCGGAGATTCCCGCAGGGGTACGAGGACGCCTGGCAGATCTCTCCGCAAGGCTTCCAGCCGGGTGCAGAAGGCCGAAACCCCGCTGTCCAGGGGGTCCTCCCCCTGTCCCTGCAGCACCGATGCCACCTCCCCCAGAACAGGGGCCAGCACGGACAGGACGGTATGGCGTGTTTCCTGGCGGAGACGCCGGATCTGGCTGTTGAGGAGGTGCAGGGACCCGGCCGCCGACATCATTTCTGCAATCATGTGGTGAATTTTCCGGTTCTGCAGACGGACATGCCGGTTCTCGAACACGCCCCCAGAACGGTAGGCATCCAGCTGGAGGATTTCCTGGATGGCCCGGAGATGGAGCAGGGACCATCCGGAACGGGGAATCCCGCCCTGCAGGACCTGGCAACTGGTGGCAAGAAAATGCTGAAAACGCTGTCCTGCGCTGCGGAGCAGCAGTTCCTGCAGCGACTGGGGGAAAACTGTGGCGCTCACCAGGGAAGCCACACCGATCCCCAGCATGACGTCACTGACCCGGGCGATGGCAATGTCAAAGGAATGTCCCGGATGGAGGGCCGCCGGCAGTCCGACGAGGACCGATGTATAGCCGGACAGCACAAATGCGTAGGCCTGGAAATTCCGGAAATACCGTGCACCGGCCGTACAGAACCCGACCCACAGGGAGAGCCCTGCCAGAAACCATATCCTGTCCTGGGCAAACTGCGCTGCCAGAAGCAGGGCCACCACGCTCCCCACCAGGGTGCCAAAGGCCCGGTAAAACCCCTTTGCCAGTACCATGCCATTGCGCGACTGCATGACAATGAAAACGGTAATGACCGCCGTTCCCGGAGAATCCAGATGGAAACGGTAGGCCAGCCAGAGGGTGAGCAGCGCAGCAAAAACAGTCTTGCCCATGAACACGGGGACCTGGAACCTGGTGGAAAGACGATGCATAAGACCTTGGGCGGTCATGGTCCTGCCCTCTCCCCGTCGCCAGTGCAGGCCCCGGCCACCGGAAATGTCCCCATCAGTGCGGCCTGCAGCCGGCAGGCAGGGTTCCCGGGATCCGGGTTCCTCCCAGGGCGGCTTCCAGGGTGGCCAGGCTTTTCATGGCAGCGGCGTCGAGCCGGATCTGGCGGTCCCGGATCCCGAGCAGGGACAGGTCCGTCTGGAGAAGTGGCAGCCTGTTGACCAGGCCCGCATGAAAGCGCTGCCGGAACAGGCTCCGGGTGCGGAGCACGCTGGCCGCCTGCGCATCAAGGCTGCGCCTGCGTCCGGCATCGGCCTCCAGGCTGGTAATGCTCCCCGCCACCTCTTTCAGGGCACGCAGCAGCGTGCGGTTGTACCCGTCCACCGCGGCATCGTACTGCGCCTCCCTTTCCACCATCTGCCCGCGCAGGCGACCGCCCGTAAAAACCGGCAGGCTAATGGCCGGACCCATCCCGTACAGTGCGGATCCCGGATGGAGAAACTCCAGAAAACTTCCCGCCGCCGCCACCCCCCCGGCAAAGGCCACCAGATTGATATCCGGATAAAAGGCATCCCTCGCCACATGCACCATTTCGGCAGCCGCCTCCATCTTTTCCCGCCCGGCCTCGATATCTGGCCGCCTTCCCAGCAGATCGGCCGGAACCTGTCTGGGAGGCTGCCACTGGCAGTCGAGATGCAGAAGGGGCCTGTGCAGCCCCTGCGGCAGTGCCACGCCACTGCCCGCAAGTACTGCGATGGATTCGGCAATCGTGGAAGCCTGCCCCTGGAGAAGCGACTGCTGCTCGCGCGTCTGCTGCATTTTCTCCCGGAGCCTGTACAGGGCCACGGAGCTGGCAAGGCCGATGGCCCGGCGCTCCCGGATGATCTGCAGCATGCGCGCGAGCACGGACTGCCTCTTTCCAGTGTTTTCCTGCAGATCCCGGACGAGCACATAATCGATATAGTCCCGGACCAGACTGTTTTCCAGCAGCAGAATGGCGGCGGCCTGCCCGGCCCGGCGCGCCCCGAGCAGATCCAGTTTTGCCTGGACCCCGGCTCGCCTGCCTCCCCAGATATCCAGGGTATAGGACAGGTCAAGGTTTACGGCATTGTTCCATGTCGTCGCGCCCCCATAGGGCGGGGGATAAAACTGGTTTTCACTCCAGCGGGCAAACCCGGCCTGCCCAGACACGGACAGCTGCGGCTGCAGGGAAGCCCCCTGCATGCGGGCTACGCCCTGTGCCTCCTGTGTCCTTGCCCACGCCAGGGCAAGGGTCGGGCTGTGCCGGAGGGAAAAGGCGACGATTCTGCGGAGCTGTGGATCGGCAAACCCCGACCACCAGCGGGCATCCGGCAGGATGGACGCAGGAGAGGCATGGACGGACGGCCCCAGATCCAGCCGGTCCAGCTGCAGCGGACGGGTTTGTGGAACCGGGCGCGGGAGACGGGCGCAGCCGCTGGCAAGGAGACCCAGCAGGACAAGCAGCGGAAGCAGCCACCGCCCACCACCTGCCAGTGTGCAGGAAACCGGACCCCTCTTGCGGGCTGGCTGGCAGGGCAGTTCAGGCTGGGGTTCCATCCACTCTCCATCCCTTCCGGATTTCCGGATCTTCCCTTCCGGCAGTCCCCAGGTTTCCCGCGGAACCATCCCCGCATGCCAACCCGCAACAGGAAGTGGCCGGCAGGCCACCACAGCTGTACGTCCCGGGGCTATGCCGGCTACGGCTCCCTGGGCTGGTATTTCTTTCGCCGGAAAAGATCGGTTTTGCGCGAGACAAGCCGGTCCAGAAACAGCAGGCCGTCCAGATGGTCCATCTCGTGCTGGACAGCCCGTGCCTCAAAGCCCTCACATTCGTAAAAATGGTCGCGGCCCTGCACATCCCGGGCCTGGATCTGGATTTTTTCGGCCCGGATGACGTTTCCGGTAAAATCCGGAACTGACATGCAGCCCTCGCGCCCAACCGCCATCCCTTCCCACGCCACCAGTTCGGGATTGACCAGGACCATCAGCCCATGACAGTCCTCCCCGAGTTTCGGGCGCACATCCACAAGGACAATGCGCTGCAGCCGGTCGACCTGGGGTGCCGCGATGCCGACCCCTCCAGGTCCTGCGTACATGGTCTCCGTGAGGTCCCCGACAAATTTCCGGAGGTCGTCATCAAAGCATTCCACCGGAGCGGACACCCGCTGGAGACGCGGATCCGGGTAGGCGAGAACCGGCAGGACAGCCATCAGAAAAGCACCGTATCCACCGCGTGGACACTGATCTCGATTCCTTCCTGTTCCTTGAGCGGCTCCAGCACCTGTCTCACGCCGTCCACCCCCTGGGGAGCGGACCCCTGGATCACCATGACATAAAGGGCCCGTTCCGGATTGCCAGACTTTTCGCTTTCCAGGTCAATGATATTGAAACCGGTACCGGCGAGTGCGCCCGTTACGCTGGCCACAATGCCAGGGTGGTCTGCGCCATAGACAGTGATGCGGACATTGGCCACATCTTCCTGCTGCGGCAGGCTGGAAATGGGATCCAGATGGATCCGCAGTCCCAGACGCCGGACCGCCGGGTCCAGCGCTGTCTCCACCGTCCCGAAATCCCGGCTGTACTCGATAACCTGCATGATGGTGAAATATCCTCCCAGGCGCATCATGGAAGCATCCCCAATGGCGCAGTCTGCGACATACAGTGCCTGGGTAACGGCGGCAACAATGCCTGGTCGGTCTTCACCGATGACGGTCAGCAGGGCTTGACTCATTTCTGCACGGCCACGGAGCCGGAGCGGTTTTTTTCCTACCGCCGGGATGGGCGGACCGGGCGGATGGCAGCGCTGATCTGGCGGGAGCGGGTGGAATGAAAGGCTGGCAGTGGGGAAATGAAGAAAATGTCCGCAGGCAGGATCCTGTGGAAGTGCAGGATCACCTGGCTTCCCTGGGCGTTACCATGCGGGAATACCCCATAGCGGCCGCCGCTGCCCCGCTGCTGGCCAGGGAGCAGCTGGATGCGGAAGCCCAGGAACTGCTTCTCGCGCTTCTGGACCCCGTTTTCCAGGAGCTGCAGCGGGACCGCGGCTATCAGGAGC
>DAHXMJ010000014.1 GCA_027365525.1 Acidithiobacillus sp. | reverse complement strand
TGCACCGCATACTGGAGAGATACAGGCTTCCATTTACCGGTTCGGTAATTGTTGGTGATCTGCTTCCCGGGAAAAGGGGACTGTATCCGGCGCTGGCCCCGCTTGGCATACGGGTGGCCAGAAAGATATTCCGCCTGCCCTATGTGGAAATTGGTTCCCACATGTGGTCGCATCCGTTCAGCTGGCCTGCAATTGAGGCTGGCAAAAATTTCCCCGGGATCAGTCTGCCTGTACCAGGTTACCATTTCAGCCCATATATGGAAGCTGTTGGGGCCGCCACGTGGATTGACGGGCATCTGGCCCCTGCAGGGAAGAGGGTGGTTATTGACCAGTGGTCAGGAGACTGTGAGCCTGACGCACAGGTTGTGGGGCTGGCTTATGGGGCAGGACTGCAGAATATCAATGGTGGAGAAACTACCATCAGCCACAAAAACCCCAGTATCACCGCCGTGCCCCCCATTGGCATTTTCAGGGGAAAATGGCTGCAGGTTTTTGCTCCCGATGCCAACGAAGACTATTACACAAACCAGTGGCATGGCCCTTACTGGGGATATCAAAACGTCATCCAGACTTTCAGGATGACGGACAGGCCTCACCGGCTTAAACCCATCGATATCTATACCCACTGGTATTCGGCTACCAAACTTGCATCACTGGCAGCGCTTGAACATGTATATTCCTGGGTGCAAAAGCAGTCGGTGACGCCAGTTTATGTGTCCAGGTACACCCGGATAGCCAAAAATTTCTATACGATTCACATTGCAAGGGAAAGAAGGGGATTCTGGATAGGGGGGGCAAAGGCCCTTCAGGAACTGCGCATGCCGGCCCGTCTGGGGCGACCCGATATTGTCCGCAGTCGCGGAATCGCTGGCTATAGTACCAGTCCAAATGGCCGATTCTATGTCCATTTGGCGGACCATTCGCCGGCATATCTGTCCCTGGATCCGGGGGCAGAACTGTTTCCCTACATCCGCACGGCCAACGCATCCATTTCGGAATTCCTGGTTGAAGGCCGGGGATTTTATGCCAGGCTGGATGGAACAGTTCCAGTTCGGCTACATCTGGGAGACTCACAGGGCTGCCGGGCCAGGGTAGACAGCAGGAAATCCGCAGTTCTGCCTCCTGATGGGAGACTCCAAACGAGCAGGCGGGAGGTTTCCATACGTGTTTCCTGTCACTGAAAACAAATCTGGAGTACGGTTTTCCCGGGTCCTGAAACCGGCAAGTCTTCTGCTTTTTGCGCTTGTGGTGGTTTTGGTGGTATTTGGGATTGCCTGGATTTCCGGGTGGCGGGGTGGTTTTTCATTCCTTCACAACCGGGCAAACGATAAAGCACGTATCCAGAGTGCCCGGCTGCTACTGAAAAGTGGGCAGTATGCTGCAGTGAAGGCGCAGCTCCAGCCGATGCTGGCGGATTCCCGGGATCCATATCACCGTCCTGCTCAGCTGCTGCAGTGGCACGCCGACTGGACCCAGACCATGGCCATTCCTGTGGGCTCCGCAGACTATCAGGAGGCATTTCACGATCTTTCTGCAGAGCTCGGCGGGCTCCTGTCGGAGGGGGGATGGTCAGCCGGGCAGCTGAAAATTTTTGCCTCGGATGCGAAGCGCCTGGGCGCTTTTGACCTGAGTGCACAGGCCTCGCTGGCTGCTGCCAAAGAGGATCCGGCAGGATCCCGCCACGATATGGAATCCGCAGCCAGCGCTCTGGTGGCCGGTGGAAAAGCTGTGGAGGCTGGCAAAATCCGTCTTGCCATGGCAGAGCAGGATCGCAATCCGGCATGGCAGAGACGGGATTTTATGGCAGGAATGAAATGGGTTGTGAGTGGTGGCAATCCCAAATTTTCCCTGGAGCTTGGCAGGACCTACCTGTCCAGGATGCCCCTGCTGTTAGGGAATCTGGACGTTATCCAGTACATGTCGAAACTGGCATTTGCAGCGGACCAGCCCCGACTGGCAGAAAAATGGCTGAAAGCAGCGCTGGAGAAAAGACCAATGGATGTAACATCATGATCCGTCTTCGTGTTCTTTTCTGCTGTACTTTTCTGGCCATGCCCAGCCTGTCCCATGCTGGTGGAACTGCTCTTCCCTGGTGGATATCGCCCGGCAGCCTTGCCTCACAGGATGCCGCGTGGCGGGCCAGACACCAGCAGCAGGACCAGAATGCAGATTCTTTTGCTGAAAAGCTTGCCAAAAGTCTCAGGACAGGGAAGGGGATGGCCTATCTCGAGCAGGGAGGGGTTTCCCCTGCGTGGTATAAGCCTCCCATCGTGGTGCGGCCATTTCCAGCCCGATTCTCGGCACGACTGTATGATCTTGCGTTCCGTGCGTTTGTGCAGACCCATAAGCTGCGGGACGCTTTCCGGCTCGCTTATGGTGCCGTGAAACAGCGCCCGGACAGTATTCTCTGGAGAAAAAGGCTGATCCGGGTATCACTGTGGCTTGGCCAGCAGGAAGAAGCACTGCGCCAATGGCACTGGCTAGCGGAAAAAGGTGTGGCTGGTGCCAGGACAAAATCGGTCTATCTGGCTGCCGCGCTGTCACGTCCGGAAATTGTCGTCCAGCTGCTTTCGCCGCCTGGACGCGAGGGAAAACTGGACCGGACGGGCTGGCAGACCCTGATTTTTTCCTATGGAGAGCTTGGCGAGCCTGAAAAGGCGATTTCTGACATTGATGCGGCCCTCCGGTTTCAAAAGAGCCGCTACCTTCTGGAACAAAAAGCGTATTTGTCCTACCAGATGGGAGAAATCCAGAAAAGCCTCAGTGCGCTGGAATCTGTTTCCAGGAATTTTCATCCAACTCCGAAAATTGCCATGGAGGAGGCACGACTTTTCTCCATGCAGGGAAATTATGCCAGGGCATTCAAGGTCATGGATAGGGTACGCTCCAAAGCGGCTCCAGGAAATGTGCCGTTCTGGCATCTCCTGGCTGTGCTGGCATGGAAAATCCATGACAATCCTGCAGCACTTGATGCTGAAAAAAAACTCTATCTTCTGGGCGCTGCAGACATATATGACCTGCAGCGGCTTGTGGTCCTGGCAGGGCGGAAAAACCCGCAAGCCTCTCTTGCAGTGGCGCAGGTGGGCTGGAAAAAATACCAACTCCCCCTATTTTATTTTGAATCCCTTTATTACGCAGGCCAGGCCCGGGAGTGGGGAGCGATGCACAAGCTTCTGGATGCTGTCCCGGAAAATGCTCCCAACAGTCTGAGGAATTTTTCCGCCTACTGGCTGGCCATGGGAGAATGGGAAACTGCCATGCATGAATACACGCTCGCAGGCCGGGCCTATGCCAAGGCTCTTCGCCTCAATCCGGACGACCCGGGTACCGAAAACGATCTGCTATGGATGCTTATGGATTCAGGAAAACAAAGAGCCCTTGCTGCCCTCCTGGCCGGGAATTGTCTGCATCCTGCGCCACTGGTGGCTGCTGCTGTCTGGAATGCATTAGGGTTTGTCGGAAGATCCCGGGAGGCACTTTTTGTGCTGGCCCAGGAGCAGGCCGAAAAGCCCGGTATCCGGGCTATTCTGGACCAGTCTTACCTTCTGGAGGACGCAGGACATCCCGGGATGGCCTGGACATTCAGACAGGAGGCCATACAAAAAAGTCTGCATGCGATGCACGGTGAATCCAGCCACAGAGGCCAGCCATGAAGAAAGAAACTGGTATTCTGGAAAAAGGGGGATTCAGCCGCCCCGCTCCGCGAGATACCCGCCTCCGCCTCAGGATGGCGGTGTTCTGCATGGCATGGTTGCCTGTTACCCACGTTCTGGGCGGGGATGTTCTGCAGAACACTCCTGACATGCCGGCAAAAGCTGAGACCCGGGGGGAAGGACTGCCAGTGGCCCAGGGGAACACTGTGCATGGCCAGAAAAACGGTCACCACAATCCGCTGGCGGAGCTTGCAGAGGCTCTTGCAGCAGCTCCTGGAGAGGGGAACATGACGCGTCATGCCCTGCTGTCTGCTGCCCGGAGAGGTGACTATCTCCCAGCCATCACCTGGTCTATTTCCCGGGGCGACTGGGGCCTTGCCCAATTTCTCGTACATGCCGATCCCCAGCCTGCGCCTCGCTGGATTCAGATGAGTCTTGCCCTGCACAGCCGGAACCTTCAGGAACTGCAGCGTCTGGTATTCAATCCGGAAAGCCTTCCACCCAGGGATCTTTTCCATGCCTATGTGGATCTCGGGGAATACTGGCAGGCCCGGGGGGTCGCGATGAAACGCCTGCGGGTCAATCCAGATGACCGCGAAATCCGCAGGGAATATCTGGAGATCGTCCGGCTCACAGCAGATTCCGCGGGTCTGTCTGGCATGTGGCAGAGCTTTGGCGGTTTGCAGCTCTATGGCCCCAAGGCTGAACTGGAAATGCATTTTCACCGTTCCAGATGGGGCTTCAGGGTTAAAAACAGAACCCTCTGGCCGTCAGCAGGTGCAGCCGCCTATTTGCAGAATCTGCCCAAAATGATGGACTTCCTGGAAGCTGGAATATTCAGGGAAGGCCAGAATTGGCACGCCAGTCTGGCACTGGGACAGTTCAGGGCTATGAGAAATACCCTGACTGCCAGGGGGTCGGCCTATTTGCAGATGACCCGCGATACCGGAGTCTCTGCTACTCTGGAGTACCACGACCAGAGTTTCCAAAGCCCGGCGCTGGCCGTAGCAGGCATGGCCGACCGTGTCCGACTGCTGGTTTCACACCAGACTGGCGCATGGAACCTGGAAGGGGGGGGAGGCTGGACCCAATATCAGGGCCAGGATGGCGTTGTACTGGGGAGTGACCGGTATGTGAGAGCAGGGGCATCCTGGCAGAGTGCTCTAGGTCCGTGGCGGCTGCGGCTTGGGCCCTTTGCCAGTTTCCACGCAATGCACCGCAGTGGGGAAGTCAGGGGGATCGTGAGCAGCGTCCTGCTCCCCGGAGAGCGGAATATGGATTATGTTCTGCCGCTGACTTATGCCGATTGCGGTTTGCACCTGGCCTGGGGTACGAAGACGAGAGAACCGGAGGCAGGCTGGACACCGTATCTCGGAGTCAGTGTCTATGAAAATACCCGGTATGGTTTTCAGTACCAGCTGGACGCGGGAATCAGTACCCCAGTCGTCGGTCCTGACCAGCTGAGTCTAGATTTTTCCCAGGGGCAGGGAGGAAATGGTCTTGCCCTCAACCAGCGCAGCGTTGAACTGGGGTACCGTATCTATTTTTAGGATTCCAAGGGGAGGCTGAAGATCATGTGGCGTAAAACTCTATACATTTCCATCACCATTCTGGCCCTATCCGGCTGTGCAGGGATGGACGTAAGGTCAGCCAGGCCGATAGTGCCCAGCGGTGGAGCGGAATGGGCAGTTCTGCCATTCGCAAACAATACCGAGACGCCGATGGCCAATTCGCGGGCCGCTGCGATGGGGGCATCCATACTGCAGACCGATTCCCAGCATGTTGTTGGCAGCCTGCCAATCAGCAGCAGGACATGGGCTGTTCTTGGCGGAGACTGGAAAAAAGAGTATGCGGCCGGGCTTTCAGCCGCGCGCAGGGATGGAGCCCAGTACGCCCTTTCCGGGAGCGTGGACGAATGGGGCTACCGGGCTGGCATCAATGCCGAGCCAGTGGTAACCATGACCCTCTGGGTTGTTGACGTGTCCACCGGGCAAACCATCTGGACCGGCATTGGGAGCGCACACGGAGGCACCCTAGGACGGGGGGGGGCAGGCGGAATTGCCCAGGGACTGATGCAGCGGCTGATCCACCGCGCTCTACAGCACTAGGTACATACGGCATGGCCAGACGTCGGCTGTTAACAGCAGTTCCCAGGGTTGGAGAGGGGTGGATGGAAGCTCTTTTCCTGTCTCTCCTGGGGCTTCTACTGGGCTGGAGAGCAAGCCCGGGGGATCCCCTGCTGGTACACCAGAATTTCCCGTGGTTGTTGCTAATACCGCTGCTCATCGCCCTTCGCTATGAATTTCTGCCAGCCCTTTTCTCCATTGCGGTTCTGGGAATGGCACTTCTCTGGCACCCATATCCCCCGGATGCCATAGCGGAGCTTGCGGCAGGATTTCTGCTTGTGGCCCTGATCGCAGGGGAATTCGCAGGATACTGGGCACGCCAGGAACAGGGGAAACTTCTGCAGGAAGAAATTACATCTACCCGGTTTCGCCAGCTGACGGATGATCTGTATGTAACCCAGATATCCCTGGACCGGCTGGAGCAGAGTCTCCTGTACCAGCCTGTATCTGTCCGGAGTGTTTTGAGCGAACTCAGAAACAGGATCGCAGAAACCAAGGGCGATGTTGATGCACGGGTGGCACAGCAGCTGCTGTATTTTCTCAACCAGCTTTCCGGAGTCCAGATCGCCAGCTTTTACCGTATTGAAAACGGAAACAGCCCGGAACCGCTTGCTGCTTTTGGCAGTGTACAAAGATGGTACGGCGACGATCCCATATGGAAAAAAGCGGTAGAAACCCGCAAAAGCCAGACGCTGGCAGAGCTCGAGATAACACAGATCAGGCATTATATCAGTACCCACGTCTACGATGGCGGTACAGGGAAGAGCTATGCTCTGGCGATTGAGGACCTTTCGTTTTTCTCAATCAGCAAAGAAAATCTGCAGGTGATCGAGGTTGTTTTCCAGTATCTTTGCCGCTTTGGAGAAAGCTTCCAAAGAGGTCACAAGGTTCTCGAGCACTGGCCAGACTGTCCTGCGGAGTTTGCGGCGGACTTCATCCAGCTGCAGGGTCTAAGCCATGAAGTCCAGAGGGCAGGGATAGTAGTAAGCTATGCCTTTCAAGCCAGCAGTGCCTCAGAAAGAATAATTGAGAGGCTCCAGCGGTTAAGACGGGGGATGGATCTTTTATGGGTGCATCGTGCATCCGATACGGTGCAGGTAATTGTGCTGTTACCTTTTGCAGGCGCAGTGGCGGCAGAAGGCCATTACGACCGCATGAAAGCTGAGATCCAGGAATGCTATGGCAAGGACTGGGAAACAAATTTCCTTGATTACCAGCTTTTTCCGATTGATAAAGAGGATGTCCAGACCCAGGTTGGGCGTATCCTCGACATGAGAACAGAGGAAAAATGAACGCCCACATTTTTCTCTTTTCCGGATGCCAGTACTATCTTCTCTACTGGCTTGCAGGGACAGCTGCAGCCTATTTTATCTGTCCCGCCGGAGCCGGGGGTAAAAAACGGTTTGCAGGACTGACTCTTGCCGTCATTGCGACAGCCATCCCGTTTTTTGGGCCGGTACTGAGTGTGGCTTATGCAGCCGCGTTGCGCAGTAACTGGCATCGGGTCATGGAACCTGACCTTGAGGAGATCAAACTGCCGGAACATGCAAGAGACAGCAGACTCATTCCGTCCTCTCTGGCAGCAGGCAGCGCAACGGCCAGGCTGAGGGGATCACGGGACCCCCGCCAGAAAATGGAGGTGCTGTCCAGAATCACGGATTCACGCATCGCAGACCAGCATCAAATTCTCAGGAGCGCACTTTCAGACAGTGCAGAAGAAGTCCGGCTGCTGGCGTATGCGGCACTAGACCGAAGAGAGGAAGAAAATGCAGGATTGGTAATGAAGCTGGAGCGGCAGATGCGCTCAGCAGTATCACCGGTACTGCAGGACCGTCTGAAACAGTACCGGCGGTGGCTGGACTGGAACATCGCCCATGCCGTATCTAAAGACCTTGCGGAACCGGAACCCGGCCATGCGGTGGCCAGTACCCAAATCGGAGCGACAACAGAACGGGATACGCCGGCAGATGCAGGTCAGGAAACTGTTCCCGTGAATCTGCTTGATGGTTTGCAGAGCCTTGAACAGGGTGATGCACAGTCAGCAATCTCGCATCTTACCCTGGCACTGGATGCGGGAGTGGCGGGTCCCGTTGTGGCTCCACCGCTTGCCGCCGCATATTTTTTGGAACGGAAATACGACAAGATTGTGGAGGTGTACCAAAAATATCCGGAACTTGCCTTTTCGCCGCACTATTCAGGTTCCTTTGGTCTCTGGATGGGGATGAGGATATGACATCCAGTGTGAGAGGTGCATCAAGAGTCGATATTCTTCTTGTTCTGGAAGGTACTTTCCCATATGTCCGGGGTGGAGTTTCATCCTGGGTATACCAGCTGATCCGGGAATTTTCCGAGTATCAGTTTGGCGTTATTTTTCTGGGCAGTGCCGAAGAAGACTATCGTGGACAATTCTATGAGCTTCCAGAAAATGTCACCTATTACGCGGAATATTTTCTGTACGCCGGGGAAGACAGCAAAATCCGTCATGGAAACGGGTCCCGGTTAAAAAATTATGAAGCGGTAAAATCAGCGCATGACGAAATTAAAAGTTTGCTCGGCGAAAAATCATTTCCGCTTGATATTAACAGGTACAAAGACAATTTTGGAATATCAAAGGAAGACTTTTTTCACGGAAGGGAATCTTGGGACTACCTTGTAAAAAACTACTCGGAAATTCCTGAAAAACCAGCTTTTGTCGATTATTTCTGGACAATAAGAGGTATGCATGCCCCATTGTGGATTTTGCAGGATGCTTTGAAGAGGGCGCCAAGACCGAAAATAATTCACTGTCCATCTACTGGTTATGCGGGATATCTGGCATCACTTATAAGCAATTCAACAGAAAAACCGCTGATTATTTCCGAGCATGGAATATACACAAAAGAACGCCGGATAGACCTGATGCTGGCACGATGGCTTAATGATAATCAGATTTTTTTGAAAAAAGGACACCACATTAATTATCTGCGGCAGCTCTGGGTCCATTTTTTTGAATTTGTAGGAAAATTAAGCTACCAGCAAGCCAGACATATTACCAATCTGTTTGCTGGAGCGATGGAACAGCAGATTGCCGACGGGGCAGATCCAAAAAAACTCTTAACTATTCCCAATGGTGTTCGTGTCGAAAGTTTTGTTTCCAGCAGATATACATACCCGGAAAAAGAGAATGTGGTCGCACTGATTGGAAGAGTGGTTCCCATAAAGGACATAAAAACCTTCATACGTGCGGCCAAAATACTCACGGCGTGGGAAGAATGCCCTGAATTCTGGATTGTTGGGCCAACAGAGGAAGATGAAGAATACTATAAGGAATGTCTTCTGCTTGTAAGACATCTTGGGCTGGAGAAACGAGTGCGTTTCACGGGTTACCAGCCTGTTGAGACAGTCCTGTCCCAGGCGAAACTTACAGTACTCAGTTCCATCAGTGAGGGATTGCCACTCTCGGTACTGGAAAGTTTTGCAGCTGGGGTGCCAGTAGTTGCAACAGATGTGGGTGCATGCAGGGAACTGCTATACGGCCACAAAGGTGGGGATATGAACGCTGCCGCGGCAGGAAAAATCGTATCTATTGCGGATCCGGAGGCCTTGGCCGGAGGAATCCGGGACGTGGTATCAGACCCGAAGACATGGGAAAAATTCAGCATGAACGCGATAGAAAGAGTAGAAAAAAACTACCGGGAAAAAACGATGGTTGACCACTATCGGCGACTTTACGAAGACTGCCTGGCAAACTAAGATGGCTGGCATAGGATTTGAGCTCCGCAAAATTCTCAGAAAGAGAACGTATTTTTCTCTTCTGCAGGCCTATGGATATGCAGGTGTTGTATCGGCTGGCCCATGGCTGCTGTCCATTTTGGGTATTCTTCTTCTGGGTTTTATTGCTGTATCCCAAAAATACCAGACCGGTTCTGTGGCAGAATTCCAAGTTTCCGTAACCTATCTTATAGCTTTCTCCCTGATGGCTACAGGACCCGTACAACTAATTTTTACGCGCTATATTGCAGACAGCCTGTTTTTTGGCGAAAAGCGGTTGGTGATTTCGATCATACTGCTAATGCTGGGTTCCGTAACGGCAGCCGGCGCAGTAGTTGCCCTGGCTGTATCCTATTTTTTGTTCCAGGGGACCAGTCCACAATACCAATGGCTCATGGGAACAGGGTTTGTTGAACTTTGTGGGGTTTGGGTCCTGACCATCATGGGAACCAGCCTAAAAGATTACCGCGGAATTGTTTTTTGGTATTTTTTTGCTTATGCGACAATTTTGTGTGCCGGAATTTATTTCGGAAAAACTTATGGGCTCACTGGATATCTTCTGGCGTTTGATATTGGGCAGATGATTCTTCTCGCCAGCCTGGGAGGCATGGTAATCCGCCAGTTTCCAGGACTTGTTGATTTTCCGAAAAATATTCTGCAGCGCCAACGGATTTTCTGGTCCCTTTCCCTGTCTGGCCTTTTTTTCAATACTGCTGTCTGGTCTGACAAGATCATGTTCTGGTTCTTTCCGGCTACCAGCGAGCAGGTAATTGGTCCGCTGCGGGCATCTCCCATATATGATGTTCCGATATTTTTGAGCTATCTGCTGATTACGCCTGGGATGGCCGTATTCCTCTTTCGCTTGGAAACAGATTTTGTCGAAGCGTATGATGCTTTTAATCGGGCCATTGTTAATGGTGGAATATTTTCTGAAGTTGCTGCGGCAAAGCAGGGAATGATCGACGCTACGCGTACTGGGCTTTGGGATATTGGGAAAATTCAGGGTGCAACTGCCATTTTGGCAATTGTATTTGCGTCACCAATTTTTCACCTGCTGGGTTACTCTCAGGAATATGTCAGGATATTCCGGTTTGATGTTGTTGGTGTAAGCCTCCAGCTGCTGCTGATGAGCGTTCTAAACGTATATTTCTATCTTGATTTGCGGGCAAAAGCACTACTGCTGTGCTCCATTTTCTTGGCTGGCAATATCCTGCTAACATATTTAAGTCTCTGTGTCGGACCTTTTTTGTATGGTACTGGATTTATGGGGTCAGTTTTTCTGGCAGACATTGTTGGTCTTTACCTGCTCAGCTCTGACCTTGAAAATATAGATTTTCTTACCTTTGCCCGCCTGCGGTAATTTTCCTGAAGATGATGGTGTCAGATGAAGGATGAAGTGCGGAATTTTATTCTGGTAACAGGTGGTGCAGGATTTATTGGTTCCCATACCGTAGATCTTCTGCTTTCAAAGGGGTTCAGGGTGCGGGTTCTGGACAATCTTTCTGGAGGCTATCTTTCCAATCTTCCGCTTGGCTATCCAGAGCTTGAATTTGTGGAAGGCGATATTCTTGATAGCCAGACTGTAGAAGAATGTTTTTCTGGCGTGACACATGTGCTGCACCTTGCTGCGCAGGTATCGGTAGTGAAAAGCCTGGAAAATCCGCCTGGCTCCTGCGAGCAGAACATCCTCGGTTTTGTCCGGGTGCTCGAGCAGGCATCACGGCGGTCAATACGCATGGTTTATGCTTCTTCCGCGGCTGTGTACGGAGATCCCAAATCTATACCACTGTCTGAAATTTCTGTCCCGTGCCCAATTTCACCATATGGCCTTGAGAAGTATGCCAACGAACTTTACGCGGATCTTTATCACAGGCTTCACGACACGAACTGTATGGGGCTTCGCTACTTTAATGTTTATGGCCCCCGGCAGAATTTGCAGTCACAATATTCTGGTGTCATTTCCCGCTTTGTCTACCAGATAAAATCGGGGAAAAATCTCACGGTAAGAGGAAATGGCCATCAGGTTCGGGATTTTATCAGTGTTGGAGATGTCGCGCGTGCGAATGTGGCAGCGATTCTCGGGACTGGTACAGGGACCGTAAATGTCGCCCGCGGCGAGTCCGTTTCCATTGTCAATCTGGCCAAACTCCTCCTGGGGCTTTCTGGCTCTGCGTCTGTGATCGAGTGGGTGCCTGAAATCCATGGGGATATCTGTTTATCGCAGGCAGACGTTACAAGGATGCTTGACGAACTGTGTGTGCCAGAACGTTCGCTCAGGGACGGGCTGGCAGAGCTTCTTGCCCTGTAGTATTAAACCTGCTTCGCAACTATGCCCCGTACTGCGAATGGTTCGGCAGTTTTTGCCTGCTGGTTCCATGTGGCAGTCTGTTATCCTTGGCGCCCCCAAACCTGCGGGCGCTGGCCTGAAATTATTGCAGAAAATTCACAGGCAGTGACCATTTGTGGCTGTTCACAGAAACCAGCTGCAGCTCATACTTCCCTGGAAGTACCGAAATTCCTTTCTGTGCTGGTGCAAGGTGAATGATCCCCCTGGCGCCGACTGGTCCAACAATGCCAAATCTCCCAATGTGAATTTTCTGGTATGGGAAGCTGTTTTGGATGGCTTCTGCGGGCACTCTGACAAGAGATGCCGTGTTCCATTCTTCTACTGTCTTCCCATTATTTCTATTGACCAGTGATATTTTCAGGATATTCGATGGTTCGGCTGGGGTTCCGGCATTGATGTAGGCGCTAAAAGTTGCCGAACCGTCAGCCATGAGTTTCCCATCGGAAAGTTTCCAGTTGTGCTTTTTAGGACTGACTGGCCCGCCATGGAAAGGAGTAACTACCGAGCCACGGTAATAATCGTAGGTTCCGACGACAAAAATTACGCTGGCCCAGAACAGTATCAGTGCCAGTTTTTTAAACGAGACATCGTTTATGGGAAGAGGGAGAGCGCCTCCACACCATCTGAAGAGGCGATTATACGTCAGGTCTTTTCTGCGTGAGAGTCTCCAGCTATCGATAGAATAGATTCCTGAACCAGCCAGTAGCAAAGTGATTCCCATGGCAAAATTGGAAGAGGCCATGGTCCATTCATCAATGCAGGTTGCGCCCTGCCATCCAAAAAGAAGCATGAGAACGGTAGAGAGGCCGATGGTTCCCAATGCTGCAAGTCTGGTGTAAAAGCCAAGCAGGAGCATCAAGCCTGCTACCAGCTCTATCCCGCTAAAAATAATAATACCAGAATACAACAGAGTAAAATGGCGCAGAAGAAACGCTACAGCATGACCGGTACCAAGAAGTGCTCCAGGCATGGCCGTCTGAAATTTGTATGCCATCCAGTGTCCATGTACATCAAGTTTCTGTGGCCCATAGATAAAACGTCTGGTTGCTCCTCCCCAGTAAATCCATCCCTGTACAAAACGCACGGCAAGCATGGCAATCGCAGCCAAACGCCATCCCCTGTCAGGAATGTTGATGCTAGACTGATCTGCCGGTTCTGAATCCATGTACTGAGATCTCCTATACGGTGCAGGAATTTATGATACAAAAACACGTATTTTATTTATCTTTTTGGAAGAATGGCTACTGGGGGTTTTGGGAGGCCTGGGCTGCATGAAATAGCGGTTCACAGACTGCAGTATGCGCTGCGGGATTGTCCAGCCGTGCATATGCAAGGCAGACGCTGGTCCATCATCTGCTGTTCCCTACAACCATATTCCCTCGCTTCTTCCTGTCCCATTTTGGCCAGATCTGTTTCCATCCAAATTGGAAAACTAGGACCCGATTGTGCGTCTGCCAGAGATGCCTTCACACTCTGGGGTAATGAGGTTCCAGAGCAGAGTAGCTGAAACCCGTGCCAGTCTGGGTGTTTCCGGAAAAGTCAGCAATATCCATGCCGTACGAATCTCCCACAGTCTGGGTGGCAGAGGAACCGATTGTCGCTTTGCAGTTGCGCATTATGTCCAGTCGTGAGATCGGAACGGTTCCTCAGAAAAGCCAGGGGGACAGTTTCCGGGCTTCTGGTTCTCCCCTGAGATTCGGGCAGGGTATTGAGGATGGTTTCCCTGCTCTGTTACTTTCATGAAGCTGGTTTGGAAACGGAGTGCTGGATAGGGTCTGGAGCGGCAATCCAGAAAATAGTGTTTTTTAAGAGCTGCCGGTATCAGGAGTGCGTATGACGGATCTTTTTACCCCGCTACAAATTGGCCCCCTGGAAATGCCCAACCGCATTCTCATGGCCCCGCTGACACGGTGCAGGGCGGAAGGTGACCACGTGCCAACGGAGCTGATGGCCAAATACTATGCACAACGGGCCAGCGCAGGATTGCTGATAGCAGAAGCCACCATGGCTATGAAGGGGAATTCGGCATTCTGGCACGAGCCGGGAATTTACTCGGAATCCCAGATTGCCGGCTGGCGCCTGGTTACCGAATCTGTCCATAGAGCTGGCGGGCGCATTGCACTACAGATATGGCATGGTGGACGTGCGTGCCATCCAGATCTGAATGCAGGTGCAGTCCCGGTTGCTCCGAGCGCCCTGGCCATTGAAGGGGAGGAAGTCCATACCCCTAAAGGAAAACAGCGTTATACGGTACCGCGGGCGCTGGAAGATGTGGAAATTCCTTCTATTGTCCAGGGCTTTGCCATGGCTGCGGCAAATGCCCGTCTTGCTGGATTTGATATGGTAGAAGTCCACGGGGCAAACGGTTACCTGCTGGACGAATTTTTGCGTGACGGTTCCAACAGGCGCACAGGACCCTATGGGGTTTCGATAGAAAACCGGGCAAAACTGCTTCTTGATGTACTGGAAGCGGTTGGTGGGGAATTTGGCAATGACCGCGTGGGTGTAAGGATCTCCCCCCTGAACAGTTTTAACGATATGCGGGACAGCAATCCTGTTGCCCTGTCGAGCTGGCTTGCAAAGAGGCTGAATGATTTTGGTCTGGCCTATCTGCATGTTATGCGTGGAGATTTTTATGGCAGGCAGTCAGGCGATATTCTGACGCCGATACGGGAATTTTACCGGGGAATACTGGTGGCCAACATGGGATACACGCCAGGTGAAGCACAAAGCGCCGTGGCGGAGGGAAAGGTCGATGCGGTAGCTTTTGGTGCCGCCTTTCTTGCCAATCCCGACCTGCCAGAACGGATTCGGACAGGGGCAGCAGCCCTGAATGTCCCGGATCCCAGCACTTTCTATACCCCTGGCCCTCGGGGATATACAGATTACCCGGTTCTTACGGGCTAGCAGACGGTCTTTTCCACGCAACAAATTTGACGTAGCCAGCTATTTGTTGGCACGCAGGGTAGGAATTGAACGCACGAGTCACCCTGCCGCTTAATCACCCTGACAGGCTATCCAATCCGTGGAGGCCGCTGGGGATGCGGTCATTGATGCAAAAGGATCCAAGAGATGTTCTTCGGTTTCTTGGCAGCTAGGTGGCCATTACGCCACACAGGCAATGTTTTTCTTCCTGCATTTTTCGGACATGAAGCGGGATCACGATGCCGTGATTGGCAAGGTAGCTAAATTTCTGAGTATAGGGCCAGATCAGAATACTATGGTGCTCAGGGTATACTACTGGTTAGCAGATTGTTGCCTAGCAGCGATTGCAATCCCTGAAGCTGGGCGTTGCTGCTGTTGCGGCCCGGGTTTATTCCGAGAGTCATCTGCATGCTATTTTTGATCTGGTTGGCATTGCTGGCAATTTGATCTATCTGGAAGGCCCCGCTGCTACCGATGCCCTGCTGGACGGTGTTGGCGCCATTCCTGACCAGCATGGAAAGCTGTCCAGGCTGGACAGTCAGGGTGACATCTCCGGCATGGGTCGTCATATCTCTTCCGGTGAGCTTTCCACCTGCCGGCAGGGTGGGTACCCCTTTGATGACGTTCAATGTCATGCTGTTCTGGATCGCATTGTCCTGGCCGCCGATCTGGATGGCCTGGGTCACTCCATCAATATTGTGCAACCCTCCGCTGCTTACTTGGGTGTTGGGATTGGAGACCGCATCGGGGAGCTGGCCATTGCTTACTGAATAGGTGATGGTTGGCACGAAGATCTGGTTGCCGCTGTTAAAGGAGATGTCCAGATTCCCCTGCAACGGGGTCTGGGAGCCTGGGGCAGTCCAGTTGGTTTGCATCTGCACGCCAAAATAAACGATTTGGCCGCCGATGACTCCTTTTCCAACCATTTTTGCCAAGACAGGATTGGGAACAACGGGTGCTTGGAAGGGCAGAGTGCTTGCCAGGGCCACAGTTCCGATGGTGGCAGAACCCAACAGTATGGCGATTCCAGCAAGGGTACGTGAGGCTTGGGCAGGCATGAACAGTTCTCCTCAAAAATAGTTGACATTGTCATAGCCACGGTGGGCCGCATGGAGGGGCGCACTGGGCATGATTCCGTGGAGCAGGCGCAAGGCGCTTGGCGCTTTTACAGGAGTCAGCAGCACCGAGTGGGGAACAAAGCCCTTACCGAAGACAGCGAAGACGATTCCATTCCAGTCCATGAGAAAAGCCTTTTTGGACATGACCCGGTTACCAAGAGCAGGGTCGGCCAGATACATCTTGGTTGCTGTGGTCTTTTCCAGCACGACAAAATGCCTGTAGCCTCCCAGATCCAGCAGGACAATGACGGGGATATGGATCTGTACCAGCTGTGCCGGACTCACTTGGTAGCCCTGTCCCTTGAGACCTATCTTTTCCACATAGTTCTTGATGTCCAGAAGGGAAAAACCGACCTTGCGGACTTTTGCAGGATTACTGACGGTGAAAAGTCCTTTCATGACCGATTTCTCGGTTACGTCCTGGCCAAAGCCATATTTGAGGATGGTGGCCAGAGAGGCCGCGCCACAGGAAAAATCCGTGCGCTGGCGCACCACATGAACAAAATGCATGCCCACCATGCTGCGCACGGGAACATGGATGACGCCAGCTCCGGGGATAACATTGCCGAAGGGCACCGCGAAGAGGGAGGAGCTCTGTAGGGCCAGACCCACTGCCGTCAGGACAGGAAGGAGGCACTTGCGAATGGCAGATCGGAATACCATGACAGACTCCAGACGATCAGGAGAGTGAAAAACTGCCACTCCCTCAGGAGTGGCAGAGATCAGACAACTTACGGCTGTACGCTGGCGATTGCCAGGGTATTGACCTGCTGGTTGCCGTTGCCGGTAGCCACGTTCAGGCCGATGTTGCCAGAAGCGCCTTCCAGTGCATTGCCGTTGACGGTGCTGTTGTACCTAGAGTCCAGGGTCGTGCCGTTGTTGCAATAGGCGACCTGTTCCACTGGGGCTGAGGCGTTGCCCATGGCCATGGGAGAGGCGATAGAGGCGATGGCCAAGCCGTTCTCCTGCTGGTTCTGGGCACCCGCCGCCACGTTGATGGCAATGTTGCCCGAAGCGTTCTTGAGGGCGTTGCCATTGACTTTCGCGCTGTCCTGGACGTTGTTATCCGAGGTGTAATTGGCACCAGCAACCTGGTTTGCCCCAGCGGTAGCGTCAGCAAAATCCGTCGATTTCTGAGACCTGTAGGTGTTTTTGGTTGAACTCAGGGCAAGGCTGTTGCTCTGCTGATTGTTGGTGCCGGAGGCCATGTTGACACCAATGTTGCCCGAAGCGTTCTTGAGGGCGTCACTGCCCAGACCAGCAACGTTGGTGGTATTAAAAAAATTGTCGTCGAAGCCATACCACGGGCCGGACTGGCTGTCGTAGGAGTAGTCATAGGAGCCTTGGGTGCTACCGTTGCCCCCCAAGACCTGGGTAGCGTTGACATTGGCGGTAGCCCCAATGGCGTAGCCTTCAGAGTCGCTGTTGGCTGCTGTGGCGATTGCCAAGCTGTTGCTCTGCTGGTTGCTGATGCCGGCCGCCTCATTCACGCCGATGTTGCCGCCGGCGCCGACCAAAACGTGGCCATACAGACCGGTGCTGTTGCTGGCATAATCTTCATAATAATAACCACCGTTCAGACCGCTGGAAGCATAGTTGAGGACGGAAAACTGGTCCGTATCAACACTGGCGCTAGCGTAATCCGAGTGCGCTGCGTGGGACGCGGCCATGTTGTTGGACTGCTGGTTGAAGATACCGGAGGTCAAGTTGACACCGATGTTACCGGAAGCGTTTCTCAGTGCATTGCCAGTAAATTCCACAGCATTGGCACCATTCACCCACTGGCAGGCCCAGTCCATCAGTTCCAGTTGATCAGCATTGATGGCAGCGCTGGAAGCAGCAGCATCATCGATGTTGGAGTTGGAAGAAAGAGCACCTGCGTTGGCCTGCTGGTTCTGAGAACCTGTAGCAATGTTGAAGCCGAGGTTGCCGCTGGTATTCTTGCCGGCGTTACCGGAAAGCACGGCTTCGCCAGTAGCGTTGAACGAGGATTCCTGATGATTCCCGTAACTGAATTGGCCATCTCTGACCGAGGCAGTAGCAAGCGCCAGCGGAGCAGCCACGAGGGCGGCAACAGCAATGGCAATGGGGCTTAATTTGCGGATCGCGTTCATGATACACTCCTATGGTGAGGTAGAAACAAAT
Source organism: Acidithiobacillus sp. (assembly GCA_027365525.1). Taxonomy (GTDB): domain Bacteria; phylum Pseudomonadota; class Gammaproteobacteria; order Acidithiobacillales; family Acidithiobacillaceae; genus Igneacidithiobacillus. Next base: position 56,300 of record DAHXMJ010000014.1, on the reverse strand, counting down.
GCTTGTGCTGCTTCACAACTTCCTACTGCATTACCCCGGGCGTCACCCCGAGGGCGAAACTATTGGCCGCAGCATTGCCCGAGCCAGAAATCTGGTTCACTTGGGCAATGCCGCCGGCACCTTTGAAAGCGTCGGCCGATACTGATACCTGGGCCATGCTGCCCCCTGTTTTACCTTCGCCCGATCCTGTCGTGTTGGGACCCGTCAGGGACTGGGACAGGATCTGGTTGCTCACGGGCTTCAGGGTGCCTATGACGACGTTCAACTGGTTGCTCTCGGCATTACTGGAACCGGCAGCCTGGTTGATGGCCAGGGTGCCAACGCTGTTGGCGAAAGAATTTCCCGAAATGCTGGTCTGCTGCCGGTGGTACGCGTTACCACTGTCAGCCTGACCTGCCTGGACCACCTTGCCATTTAGGGTTTCGGCGCCCTGCCCGTTGGAACTCATGATGATATTGGCCACGTTGGCCTGCAGGTTGCCGTTGCCAGCGGCCACGTTGGTCATGGTCGAACCCCGGATTCCGCTCATGGCATTGTCCGAAATCAGACTCTGGGCGCTGCCAGCGAGGGGAAGGGCTTCTGCCCCCTGCCCAGCCAGCAAGGCGAAACCGGTGACTAGTCCAAGGAGAAAAACGCGCTTGCTTGTCATGCCATGTTCTCCTTATCGGCTACTCAGCATGCTGTTGCTTTGCAGATTCATGTCACCCATCTGCAGGCTCTCACTCTTGCCTCCCGCGCCAGGCAGCTCATCCCAGAGTACCACCCCGGGCTGCTGGTTATGCAGAGAAGGAACGTTGACGGGCTCACCTTTTCCTCGCACCAGGGCAAGGATTCCGGACTGCACCGGAGTTCCAGGGATGAGAGCCCCTGCCGCTACTGCCGCTGCGCTGAAGAGGAAAGAAGCCACAACGGCCGCCAGCTGGGCAAATCTCCGAACGCGGTTTCTGGCACTATTCCTGAACTGCATCATTGCACCTGACTCCAGCGGTTTGCGATACATCGCTCTTAGCAATGATCATGCCAGAATGAAAAAATGTTTAAAAACATACATATGATATTATTTCACCCAGGTCTTCCGGACCTTCCTTGTGTTTCAGCATTGTTACTCTCAAGGGCTATTATTTCTTGGGAGAAGAGAAAAATCTTCTGCTCACTCCTGCAAAATCAGCAGGGTAGAATGAAGTTTCGGGATTTGTATCATGGCCGTTACGAATCCAGACAAATTTAGCCAGACCGACAGGATAGAGTGCATTTTGGGTATTCGTATCATGGCCGTTACGATTCTTCGTATTACTATCTAATGCTTTGATAATGTGTACAATTTTATCAAATAATCCAGGAAATGTTCAGGATTTTGATCGTTCACCAGATATTCGGGAAATTCTGGTTTAGCCGACGTCCCCCGAATTGAGTAGCACATTGATTTAGAGTCCAATCCCGGAAAAGAAGGAGATTGGACATGAAGAAGCGGTTTACGGAAGAGCAGATCATCGGATTTTTGCGGGAGGCGGATGCAGGGTCGGCGGTGAAGGAACTCTGCCGGTGTCATGGCTTCTCTGAAGCGGGTTATTAGCTGTGGCTTAAAAAATTTGGCGGAATGGACGTATCCGGTGCCAAGCGGCTGAAAGAGCTCGAAGCCGGGAACGCGCGCCTGAAGAAGCTGCTGGCGGAGTCGATGCTGGAACAGGAGGTGACCCGCGAGGCTCTGCGAAAAAAGTGGTAGGCACGCTGGCCCGTCGCGATCTGGTGCGGTGGATGAACCGCCGGGGCCTGTCGGAACCCTGTGCCCTGAAGGCACTGGATATGGGTGCAGGCAGCCTGTGGTACCAGCTGGCGCCGGGATGATTTGCCTGAAGCTGCGCCAGGAAGGGCTGGGGGTAAATCACAAACGGGTGGAACGACTTTATTCGGCTGCCCATTTGCAGGTGAAACGGCGTTGGCGCAAGAAGGTGCCGCCCGGTGACCGTCAGCCGCTGGTCCGCCCTGGAGCTGCCAAAAAAATCTGGTCCATGGACTTCGTGTTTGACCCCAGTGCCGGGGGCCGGACGATCAAATGTCTGACCATCGTGGATGATGCCACGCACGGGTCGGTGGCCATTGTGCTGGAGCGGGCAACCGGTGGGCAGCAGCTGGTCCGGATTCTGGACCAGCTGGCGATGACTGGTGGCCTGCCAAAGGTCATTCGGACGGATAATGGCAGGAGTTCTGCGGTCGTGCCATGCTGGCCTGGGCGCATTCCAGCCGGGTGGCGTTGCGGCTGATCGAGCCTGGCAAGTCCAATCAGAATGCCTGCGTCGAGTCGTTCAACGGACGTCTGCGCGACGAGTGCCTGAATGGGCACTGATTCGTGAACTTGGCACATGCACGGGCGGCTATCGAAGCCTGGTGACGGGAATACAACGGGGAACGAGCAAAGAAGACATTAGTTGGCCTGACACCCGCCGCCCATGCAAAGCAGCTGGCTGCAAAATCAATTACAGAGACCCCGGACTCTAAATGCCAGTGCTGCTCAAGATGGGGGGGTCGTTGCCGTCAGATATAATGCACCAGCGAGATTTATCGGAGCATTAACATGACCGGACAAAGGGTTTTGGCGGAAGAACTCCATCCTCTTGCGTTGGAGGAAACAGATCTGGGAGGATCGGTTTTTTCCGGGATAGATATGGTGGTTCCTGAGATTTGACTTGTGGCCCTGATCGGGCCACATCAAGCCGGGCGGTAGCGCCGCAAGCCAAGCCTTTGGAGCAGACCTGCGCCCCGCACCATTTCCGACTCAATGCCAGCCGCCTGGTTGGACGCTTCCCGCTTGGTGCGGAACACCCTGCTTTGAGCTGGAAAACCCTTTTTCCAGATACTGGCCCGCCAACCGATCAGGTTTTCGTCCTTATCCCGCTGTTCATAAAAAAACCTGTCATCGGTCCTCCAGAGCGTCTGGACAATTCTGGACACAAATACCTGCCCAGAAAAATCTAGTGTCCAGAAAATGGTTTTTGCGGTTGGAAATTTTGTTAATTAATTGATTTATTTGCGCCCCGAATACGAATCGAACGTACGACCTACCGCTTAGGAGGCGGTTGCTCTATCCACTGAGCTACCGGGGCGTGGCTACATGATACCATCGAACCTGCCATAAAGTATCCAGACCTATTGATCAGGCCCGAATAAGTCTTTACGCGGCATCATGGCGCGCCTTTGGGTCCTGGAAAAACGTCTTGACGCGCTCGGGGGACCGTACAATTTCCGTCATGTGCTGTGCCGCCACCTGGGTGCCGGTAGCATGCTTGAGATCGGCATTCCGACGTTCCTCAGGAGGTTGATTGCGTGACAGGACACTAGCTGAGGATGGTGAAATAGGCCAGATAGCAGAGCCCATTAAAAAAGAAATGGACCGGTTTCAGCTCCCGTCCACTTCGTACAATCAGGAACAGATATCCTGCCGCAAGCAGGGTCAGGCCGGCTCCAAGGAGGACGGGCGGGGCTGGTTTCCAGGATGTCAGAGAGATGCCGATTGCTGGCAGCAGGGAGCCCTGAAAGACTAGTGCCCCGGTAATGTTGCCGATTGCAAGGGTGTCCCTGTTGCGCCCAATCCAGAGGATCCCATTAATTTTTTCCGGCAGTTCTGTTGCTATGGGCACAAGCAGCAGTGAAATGATCAGGGCTGGGGCCCCCAGCCATCCAGCCAGGGTTTCCACCCCATTCACAAAAAGGTGGGCTCCATATACGATTCCAGCCAGACCGGCAGCCATCTGGATCAGGGTGACAAAAAGCGATGCCTGGAATGCGGTCCGCTGCAGGTGCAGTGGGCTTTCAGCGCTTGCGCCATGCCCTTCAGCGCCTAGGCCTGCTGAAGCCCGCAGTGTGACCAGTACATAAAAAAAATAGAACAGTACCAGCATGAAAACGACGCCTGCTCTTGCCACCTGCTGCTGGTGCGGAAGAAAAAGGGTAAGAACGGACAGGCCAAAAGCGAGCAGGAACCAGGAGAGATCCCGCAGCAGGCCTTCGCGCTCAGGGAGCAGACTGCTATGCCATCCCCTTTTTATCCCGGCATAGGCTGCTATCAGAAACAGACTGAGCGTGGAAAGCATCAGAGGAGCTCCCAGTATGGCTCCGATGCCAACTTCCCTGCCTGTCTCAGGATTGTGCAAACCGTCAGGAAAGCAGATCGCAATGATCGGTACCATGGTTTCCGGAAGGGCGGTACCCACAGCAGCAAAAATGGAACCTGTTACACCATCGGAAATCCTTAGCCGATGGCCCATATGTTCCAGGGCATTGGTAAACAGCTCTGCACCAGCAAAGATGAGCAGCAGTGCGGAAGCGAGCAGAATAACATCCATAAAGTCCCCTTTCTGTCCGGCCCTGCTTCCAGAATAAGATGCAAGAGCGGGTTAGGCCAGGCAATTATATGGCTGTTGCAGGGGGCTTACGGATGGTCAATGGCAAAAATGGATAGCTCTGAGCTCACTGGACTTGCAGAAACATTGATTTTGCGACAATGTGGGGCAGTAAAGGCCGGAGAATAGTGCATGCAGCAGCTCTGCCATTTTTTTGACCGGGACATCTATTATATAGAGGGGGGCGGGGCAACTCCTGCCGTGTTCTATATTGTAGACAGGGATGCTGGAGGCATTCTGGTCAATGCACCGGTTTTTCGTCCGGACCTGCTGGTTTCGCTGCAGGCTTTGGCGCCACTGAACATTCTGTTCCTGCCCAGCCGTTTTGGAGCGGCGGACCTTGACCACTGGAGGAATGCGGGAGCCTGTCTGGTGGCACAGCTGGCCGAAGGACAAAGCCTTGGGATCTCCCTTGATATTCCCCTCGGCAGCCGCCTGCGCTTAACCCGTACCATCGATTTTCTGCCGATGGGTGGACGGACAGATGGCAGCTGTGCCTTACGTCTGCGCAACCGTCCTGGAGCCGTCTTCTTTGGGCCCATTCTTGAAAGTGAAAAGCCGGAGTGCTGGCCAACCCTGATCCCCCACTGGGATGACAGCTCTTGGGAAAATCGTGTTTTTGGTGGTCTTGGGCTTCAGGATCTCCGCTATGACTATGCTTTTGCGGACAGCTTTGTCTCTGGTCATACGCCCTTTGGACCATCTGCGGACATTTATATCGCCGACCAGCTGCGGCATATTCTCGGCCCGGATTGATGCAGTTCGCTGCAGATTTCAGAGAAATGGCGTATAGTGCCGGTCCTGTTTCTCTTTGCGTGGTATGGGTGGGTAACAATTATGAGCGCTGAAAATGGTCTCCGGTTTTCTGATTTTTCCCTGGCGGAACCCCTCCAGCGGGCTGTTGCCGAAATAGGCTATGAACAGCCCTCTCCCATTCAGGCTCAAAGCATCCCCCCCCTGCTAGAGGGGCGGGATGTGATTGGCCTTGCGCAGACCGGGACCGGAAAAACCGCAGCTTTTGCCCTCCCCCTGCTGAGTGGGGTTCGCCTTGAGCTGCGCATGCCACAGGTGATGGTGCTGGCACCAACCCGCGAGCTGGCGATCCAGGTAGCGGAGGCCATGCAAAGTTATGCCAAATTTCTCCCCGGGTTCCATGTGCTGCCAATCTATGGTGGCCAGGCCATGGGACTCCAGCTCAAGCATCTCAACCGGGGCGTCCATGTTGTTGTTGGGACACCGGGGCGGATACAGGACCATCTGCGGCGCAGGACTCTGGTCCTTGACCACCTGCGCGCCGTAGTTCTGGACGAGGCGGACGAGATGCTGCGCATGGGGTTTATTGATGCGGTAGAAGATATTCTGCAGCACACCCCAGAGAGTCGGCAGGTAGCCCTTTTTTCCGCCACCATGCCGGAGGCTATCCGCCGTATTGCAAAAACCTATCTGCAGGATCCGGTTGAAATCCGGATCAGGAGCGCTACCACGACGGTTTCTTCTATCCGGCAGCGTTACTGGCAGGTTTCAGGCACCCACAAGCTGGATGCCCTTACCAGAATTCTGGAAGTGGAAGAGAGTAACGCCTGGATTATTTTCGTGCGCACCAAGACGGCCACCGTGGAGCTGGCCGAACGCCTGGAAGCGAGGGGATATGCCTGCGGTGCGCTCAATGGAGACATGAGCCAGGCGCTGCGGGAACAGACAGTGGAACGGCTCAAGTCGGGTTCCCTCGATATCGTGATTGCCACGGATGTTGCGGCTAGGGGGCTGGACGTAGACCGGATCACCCACGTGATTAACTACGATATTCCGAACGATACGGAAGCCTATGTGCATCGTATAGGCCGCACGGGGAGGGCGGGACGCAAGGGAGAGGCTATCCTGTTTGTGGCCCCCCGGGAGCGCTATCTGCTGAAGGCTATTGAGAGGGCCACCGGCCAGCCCATTGAACCCATGCATTTGCCGAGTCTCGCAGACGTGGCCGACCGCAGGATGGCCCAGTTTAAGGACCAGCTGACGTCGGTGCTCGAAAGTGAAGACCTGCAGACATTCGAAGCGCTGATCGCGTCTTACCAAGAGGAGCACGATACGGGTCTGGGCGAAATTGCGGCAGCGCTGGCCTATCTGGTGCAGAAAGACAAGCCGCTTCTCCCGGAGGCAGAATTGCCGGGTATCCCAGACTCCGACTCTTCCGGGCAGTCACGGCAGGGTCATGCGTCCCCCCGTCAGCGGGCCGAACCTACACCCAGGGAAAGGAGAAGTGCTGCCGGGAACGGCGGAGAAAAACCGGACAGGGAAGAAGGGGAGTCCATGCGTCTGTACCGCCTTGAGGTCGGGACAAACCATGGCGCGCAGGTGAAGAATATTGTTGGTGCAATCGCCAATGAATCGGGCATACCCAGCCGACTCATACGCAAGGTGCATCTCGAGCCGGAGCACAGTACTGTGGAACTCCCTGCAGACCTGCATGAATCGGTTCTCCAGCATCTCAGGAAAACTTGGGTATGTGGACGGCCGCTGCAGATTGCCACTCTGGAGGGATCACGGGAAGGCCCGGGGAAAAATACCAGGAGCCGGAGTGGGAAAGCAGGTGAGAAGGGCGGGGAGCGCGAAGTGCTGGGGCTAAGAAAAAAGGTATCCCCAACCGGAGCAAAGAAGGAGAGGGGGCAGACCAGAAAAAATAAAAACCGGTGAGGCATAAAGCGTGACCGGAAAATTTCCCCGCAAGGGGGAGGGCGGGGAAACCCCGCCCTGCGTTGGGTTGTTACGCCCGGCGCACTTTTTCAGCCTGAAGACCCTTGGGGCCACGGGTAACCTCGAAGCTCACCCGCTCACCTTCGGCTAGAGTCTTGAAGCCGGTCCCTTCAATGGCGGAGTGATGCACAAACACATCTTCCTTGCCATCTTCGGGTGTAATGAATCCAAACCCCTTGCTGTCATTAAACCATTTTACTGTACCAACCGCCATGTTACACCCCAAATAATCAAGATGGCCGAACTGGCCATTTTCAGAATAGCACATGGTTGAAATAAAGCAAGACAGTGTGGTTTCGTCGGCTTCTGCTATGGTACCATTCGCAAAATCCCGCAAGGAGGGGATGGTGATGGCAAGTCGCTCGTGGCAAGTGGGTGCGGTAGTGCTTGGGACCCTTTTTCTCGTGGGGCAGGCGGCTGCAGGAGAGCCCAAAGCCCCCCTAAAGGCTCCTCCGGAGTCGGCCAGCAAAAAGGCGATACTCCAGCAGAATACGGATTTTTTCTATAACAACATAACACTGCAATCCAGCATGTCTTATGCCTACTCCGATTCCAATACCATAAACCTCAATGGATTTCTGGCTCTCGGGGCAATCTTCCTTGGGAACATTAATGTTTCCAAGGTCAAATCTACCCTCTATACCTTTACTGAATCGGCGTACGTTCCAATTAGCAGGAAGATTCAGTTGGTGGTCAATGTCCCACTTGTCTACCGGCAGAGCACCTATGAAAGTGCTGGTGTCAACTATTCTTCGACCCAGTACAGTGAAGCGACAGTTTCTTCTGCAGGACCACGACTGGGTGATGTAAATTTTGGCGGATATTACCAGATCCTGAACGAATCCAAGGATTGGCCAAGTCTTACTGCCAGTCTTCTGGTAACGGCGCCTACGGGGATCATCCCGTATGGAATTAAGGTATATCAGCCTGACCCGAATAATACCGCGCTTACTGTTCCAACCAAGGAACCTACGGGCAATGGTGTATGGACACTTACGCCAGGGCTTTCTTTTGTCTCGACATCTGATCCGGCCATTTTCTTTGGCAATGTCAGCTACTATTACAACCTGCAACGGAGTTTTTCAGATATCAGCACGGCACAGGGGCAGGTCCAGCCGGGGCAGGTGCAGCTTGGTGATGCTTTCCAGTACAGTCTTGGGGTGGCCTACGCCCTCAACGAACGCCTTAGTGTCAGTACTTCCTTCGCGGACCGCCTCCAGCAGCAGACCGACATACGTGCTGCTGGAGGGAGCTGGGTGCCAATTGTGGGAAGCGGGGCCAACGTAGCGGTAGCCAATTTGGGCTTGACCTATGCTTTTACACCAGATACATCCATGATCATGAATCTGGGTATTGGTCTGACAAGCAGTGCTCCCAATTTTCAGTTAACTGCAACCATCCCCTATGATTTCTAGTTTATAGTCTTTTCTCGTGCTGGTCTGGCTGCCGCTGGACTTGGTGTCGCGGGGAATGGCCACACAACAGCTGACCGCGCTCTTTAGGCTTGGCCAAATACCCTGTACCAGCTGGCGGAGCGTGTCGAAGTGACCTCCTCCCCATGAACTGGGCGGTCGGAGTTAGAGATTTCCGGCCTCTAGGTGAGCAAGTCGGAACTCGCCCGGGGTCAGATCGTCCAGCGAACGGTGCGGGCTGAATTCATGGTATTCTACTTGACAGCACCCGATCTTCCCGCGTGCTTCTTCCAGCGATAAAAACCAGTGCAGGTTCAGGCATTCGTCCCGACAGCCGCCGTTGAAGGATTCAATGAACGGATTATTCGTGGGTTTGCCTGGGCGTGAAAAATCCAGCGTCACCGAATGCACATAGCCCACCGATCCGGCGCCCATGAAATAAACGCACGTACGTTATCTACCTGAATCTGCATATTTTTTTCTCTTGGAACCCTCAAATGATTCATCGTCGCAACGACATCCGCCGCCCTGAGCGCATAGCCCACCGCGATCGCCAGCGACTCGCGACTAAAATTACCGACTACAGTTAACGCCCGATGCTCCTCTATCCACGCTTGCCGGCAGTGATTCCCGGGGAAAGTACGCGGCTGAGATTTCAGCAGGTCGCGGCAACACTCCTGTCGAGATGTTCTGCTGGTGAAAGATACTCCAGTGTTTTACGTGGTCGTTGATTCAGCTTCAGAGCGACTGAGTCAAATTCATCCTGAGAGTGCCCGCCGAGATTCGTCTTCTTCGGAAAATGCTGTTTTAGCAGCCGGCTGGCCGCCTCGCGCTGGCTCATGCCCTGCTGGGCACCAGCTTCACCGCCCCGGCTCGACACTCCATGGAGTACATCTGCTTCATAATCATCCTGTTCTCTCGATTGCCTATCGTAACAACCGGAACTGCCTGTTGAAATCAGGCTACTACCCCACCTTACCCGTTAGTGCCAACTGCATCGACCCCCTGCTGGCGAAATCCTGGAACTACAGGCCCTGGTGCAACGCCTGGAAGACCTGATATCCCAAGAAAACCATGGAGAGCAATCCGTTAGAAGCGGCCTGAGGGGCGGTTCGGGAATCCGTTGAGGCGGTACTGCAGTTCATTAACAAACAAATCTGGATGCCCAGAATGTCAGGAACGCAATATGGCGGGCAGTTAAAACAGGCCAGAAGGAGATGTCTGCCAGGAAGATCTGCAGGATTCAGTTTTTCCGGCTACTGGAATCCATTTTTTGGGTGCCTGTGCTGATATGGTGCTTTTCCATGAGCCGGTACAGGGAAACCCTGGAAATCTGGAGCTGTTCGGCTGCCCGTGTGACGCAACCCATGTTTTGTGCCAGTGCAGACTTGATGGCATCGCATTCTGCCTGGTCCCGGGCTTCACCTAGGCTGACAGACACCCTGGAATTTCTTCTCCGCTCCAGCCCAAGATCGCCTGCCGTGATGAGAATTTTTTCGCACATGACCATTGCCCGGCGTACGCGGTTAATCAGTTCCCGGATGTTTCCCGGCCAGGAATAGGCCGACATGATTTGCATGGCATCTTCACTAAAACCCCTGACCCGCTGGCCGCGCTCATCTGCAAAACGCAGATAGACATACTGGGCAAGGAGTGGAATGTCCCCTTCCCGTTCCCGCAGAGGTGGCATTTTGATTTGCAGGACGTTCAGCCGGTAGTAGAGGTCCTGCCGGAAGCTGCCTGCCCGGATGGCATCATCCAGGTTGACGTGGGTGGCTGCCAGTATGCGGACATCCACCCGGATTTCCTCCCTTCCACCGATGCGACTGATAGATTGGTCCTGCAGAAAGCGCAGAAGGTTGACTTGGAGTTTGAGGGGCAGATCTCCAATTTCATCAAGGAAAAGGGTTCCTCCATGGGCGCTTTCGATGCGTCCGATCTTCCGTTCATGCGCACCTGTAAAGGAGCCTTTTTCATGGCCAAAGAGTTCTGACTGGATCAGGCTTTCCGGCAGTGCCCCACAGTTTACTGCCACAAAGGGGCCGTTCCTCCGCGAAGAGCGCTCATGGATGGCGTTTGCCGCCAGCTCTTTGCCAGTACCGCTTTCTCCAGTAATCAGAACGGCTGCATCGGTTTCGGCCACCTTGCGGATGCTCCGGTAGACTGCCTGCATCTGTATGCTGGAACCTACCATCTCCGCCTCAGAATGAAGGGACTCTTCCGCGTCTGTAATATATGCCGCTTCCTGGGAAATTTCGGCCATGCCCGCTGCGTGGCCGAGGATAACCAGAAGCCGTTCTGCATCCACCGGGGTAGTGTGATAGTCGTAGAACCCGTTACCGATCATCTGCCTTACCCCTAGATGGGCAAGGGATTCCTTGGGGATGAGGGCAATCCAGCGCAGATGTGGGGTCTGAGCAATCACGTGAAGAATCTCCTGGCTGCGATGCAGAAGATCTTTTTCGTCAAACGCAAGGATACCAGCAGCAGGCAGTGCCTTGTCCAGGGCTGGCAGGATCTCCTCCATGTGGGAGAAAAAAAGCAGATCCCATCCCGCTCCTTCAAGCCTGTCCAGAACGCTGTTGATGGCCGTGCGCAATCCTGCATAAAGAATGCGGCGTTCAACTGGTCTCGTCTGTACCGGCGGGATTTCTTCTGCGGACATATTCCAGCTCCCGGGAGATGTCAGGGCGATCCATTCTTGCGGCGAATTCTCCCTGAAGTATAAGCCGGAAGGGAAACGCACCGCCAGATCCTCCCCAGCGAGGAACGGGCCTAAAAGGCAAGGGGATCCACATCTACCATCCACCGGACCCGGCGTGCCATGGGGAGGCTTTGCAGCCCGGGAATCCAGGTGTCCAGCTGCGACTGGAGTGTGACACGGCTGGGGGCTTCCACCCAGATCTGGGCGCGGTGAAAACCCGCCCGCCGTTCCATCAGGCTGGGCAGAGGACCCTGGAGGGCCATCCCCTGCGGTGCGCTGCGGATGGCCTGCTCAAGGAAACCATACACTTTCCCAGCATCGTGGGCTTCGGCCCGGAGCAGGGCAAGTGCCGTATAGGGTGGAAGGCTGGCTGCCTCCCGTTCCTGAAGCAGGTGCATGGCAGCATCACTGTATTTCCCCTGAAGCAGGTGTTCCAGAAGGGGATGCCCCGGCACATGGGTCTGGAGAATGACACGTCCAGGCCGGGATTCGCGTCCTGCACGCCCTGCCACCTGCAGGACGGTTTGGGCCAGACGTTCTCCGGCACGGAAATCGGCGCTGTACAGGCCCTGATCCACATTGACGATTCCCACCAGCGCTACCGCGGGGAAATGGTGTCCCTTGCCAAGCATCTGGGTTCCTACCAGGATGGCGGGAACCTGCGAGTGGATGGCCGATAGTGCGTCGCGAAGCTGCCGCTGGGTATGGATCCTGTCGCGGTCGACACGCAGGAGGGGAACGCTGGGGAACCGCCGGGAAAGGTGCTCTTCCAGCTGCTCTGTGCCGGCGCCTGCCGGCAGAAGGCCCGGGCTGCCGCAGCCTGGGCAGTGTCGGGGAGCCGGATTCTCATATCCGCAATGGTGGCAGCGCAGCCGCCGGAGAGACTGGTGCCAGGTCAGGGATGCGCTGCAGCGTGGACAGGAGATGGCGGTCCCGCAATCGTGGCAGATGAGGGCGGGAGCGTAGCCGCGGCGGTTCAGAAAAAAAAGGGCCTGACTGCCGGCTTCCAGGGTTTTTGCACAGGCCTCGATCAGCGCAGGATCCAGGCCTCCTTCCAGCCGCCTGTGGCGGAGGGGCAGAATCTCGATTCTGGGCAGCGTCCCGCTGTTTGTCCTGGTGCGCAGATGGAGATGCTGGAAGCGCCCCATGCGGGCATTCTGCAGGGTTTCCAGGGATGGTGTGGCGGATCCCAGAACGACGGGTACCCTTTCCAGTTGTGCCCTGCGTATGGCCAGGTCCCGTGCCGAATACAGCCAGCCAGTCTGCTGCTTGTAGGAGGGGTCGTGCTCTTCATCCACAACAATCAGCGCAGGCCTGGCCAGCGGGACGAAAATGGAGGAGCGGGTACCAATGACCAGAAGGATCTGGCCCTCTCCTGCCTTGGCCCAGACAGAAAGGCGTTCGCGATCCGTAAGACCCGAATGGTACACTGCCACATGTTCCGCTCCAAAGCGCTGCTCGCAACGTTCCTGGATCTGGGGAATCAGGGCAATTTCCGGGACGAGGAACAGGGCCTGCTGCCCCTGCTCAAGAAACTTTCGGGCCATCTGCAGATATACTTCTGTTTTGCCGCTGCCGGTAACTCCTTCCAGGAGAAAGGGGGCAAATCCCTGGGATGATTCCAGCTGGCGAATGGCTTCCTCCTGATCAGGTCCCAGATGGTAGGCAGGGGTTCTGGCCCTGCAGAAATCCGGGAGGATTTCTGCAGGCTCGACCCAGGACCGTTTGAGGAAACTCCGGAAAGTCTGGCGTTCAGGAGAGGAAAGGCTTTCCTCGCGTACCGTCCCTTCCCTAAGGAATTTTTCCAGCAGGTCGCGCTGCCGCCTGCCGCGCAGTTCTCCACCGCTCCGGGGTGCCTTGGCGCCAAGAATGTACACAGTCCGGCACAGCGAAGGGAGGGCGTGTCCCTGGCACAGGAGGGTGGGGAGCGCGGTACTCCAGACCTCGCCTGGTGCGTGATGGTAGTAGTGCCCACCAAATTCCAGGAGTTTCTGCAGGGTCGCTGGCAGCAGAGGCTCGGCATCGAGCACCTGGTCTACCAGCTTCGCCGTGATTCCTGCCGGACAGGGTCCGGTGGCCAGAATGACTCCAAGACGCTTTCCCTTGCCGAAAGGAACAGACACCCGGGTCCCGGGTCTCGGGGCTGGATCGGGAGCCAGGTAAAAAAAAGTCTGGCGTAACGGGGAAAAAACCGCGACCTCAATACAGGACGTTACATTGGACATACAGTTTCCCACAGAATATGTGGATAACTCTGTGCATGAATGTCGTAGAACTTGGTGAAGTCCCTGTCATTGTTACGCTTTCCACGGTCGCCCAAAAAGTAGGCATTTTTAACTTTTTGATATAAAACAGTATTTTTTGTGCCCCCCGGTTTTCTTGGGCGTAGCTGTTACGATAGCTTTTCCAGAACTGGTTGTGCACTGCTTGTGCATAAATATGATCAGGGTCCTGCAATGGGACTGGGTGAAATCCCGGCAATAATGCCACAGAAAACCCACAGGCCTATCCAGTTGTTATGGAGAAATGCCTGGAAGGCTTTCCCGCGGTCCCCATCCAGCAGGGTCTGCTGGTAGAAAAAAAGCAGGGAACAGGCTGCGAGGCTTAGCCAGAAAGGCCAGTGCAGTGCCTCTATGGTGCCGATCCATGCAAGAATTCCAAGCATTGCCAGTTCCAGCAGGGCAATAGCCCGCCGGTCAAAACGTCCGAAGAGAATGGCAGTAGAGCGTATGCCCGCCTGAATGTCATCGGGACGGTCGGCCATGGCATAGGCTGTATCATAGGCTATCACCCAGCAGGCATTGGCAGCCATGAGTGCCCATGCCAGATACGGGATTTTCCCCTGTACGGCTGCAAATGCCATGGGAATACCAAAGGAAAAGGCCAGTCCCAGGAAGGCCTGGGGAAGATGGGTAAAGCGCTTGAAAAGAGGATAGGCAGCGCTGATTGCAACGGCGGGAGGGGCGAGATAGAGCACAAGCCGGTTGAGAAATGGCAGGAGGCAGGCGGCCAGCAGGCAGAGCACAGAAAAAAGCAGGAGCGCTTCTTTGGGCTGGACGTGTCCGGCGGCAAGCGGACGCTGCCGTGTCCGCTCCACCTGGCGGTCGAAATCCCGGTCGAAGTAGTCATTGATGACACAGCCGGCAGAACGCATGATCCAGGTGCCCAAGGTAAAAATGGCAAAAATCCGGAGTGGTGGGGTTCCCCGGGCAGCGAGCCAGAGCCCCCAGTAAGTGGGCCAAAGCAGGAGCAGCGTGCCAATGGGACGGTCGAGCCGCATGAGGGACGCATAGGCGGAGAGGCGCTGCCGCCAGATCTGGGCCGGGATCACAGATGCCCTTTTCCCTGCCATGGGGGGAGATCTTCCAGAAAATTTTCCTTTATAAAAATCCTGGTTTTCCCCCGTACCAGAATGGAAGACCGCTGCCATTTCCGCCTGGGCCCTTCGGCTGGTGATGCAGTGATCCGGATCGGGGAGCGCCGCAGGCGGCGATGCCGGAAGAGGGTATTGCCAATTGGGCGGTTGCCATGCCGGGTCAGCGGACGCAATCCCCGGGAAATTGCCCGGAGAGGGAATACTGTGCGTCCCTGGACGGCTGGCCGGCAGGGATCGGGTCCATGCAGAAGGACCTCGCGCCAGAAAACCCGCTCACCCCGGTGGATGCCAAGCCGCTGCCGTTCATTTTCACGCGGCCGGCCCCGTCCGCACGCAGTGAGCACAGCCAGGGGGAATTTTTTTTCTCCACCATAGGTGCGTCTCAGGGCGGCAGTGAGGGAGGCTGGCAAACGCAGCCACGGCCAGATTGCCCAGGGTGCGTGGGAAAGGCTGGCGGTTTGCTGGAAAGTCATGGTTCAGCATGATCCAGACTTTTTCTGGGGTGGTCAATGCGGCAGTCCGGGAATCCCCATGCATGACCATGGCCAGGGAAAATTCTCCCGCAGCTGCAGCGTCAGTAGGGCTGTTCCGGGGTCTTCCCGATGGGAAAAACGGTGTGCCAGAATGGGCGGAGGTGCCTGGCCTCGACTACCCTCTGGATGTGGTTCCTGGTCGCGGCTGGTAGATATAGCGGTCAACCCGGGCAGGAGGAAAGTTGCGCCAGATGAACCGGGCCCGGTTGGGGACAAAACTCTCGGGGAGATCGCGGCACGTGCTGCGGGGGTGATAGGTAAACTGTATATAGGCGGTTCCAGGGCGGCTGCAGCCCGCAATTTCTTTCAGAATGTCCTGGACCGTGGGGCGGGGTATGCTGCGCAGTGGAAGGCTCGAAACAATGGCCCGGACTGGCAGCCGGTCTCCCAGCAGGCGGGTCAGGCGGGCGGCGTCTCCGTGGATGACTTCTATCCCCGGAAAATGCTGGCGCAAATGGTAAACCATGGGCTGGGCACGCTCGACCAGCACGAGATCCTCGGACCTGATCCCGCTTTCCAGAAGAGCCCTGGTGACGGGTCCGAGGCCTGGCCCAAGCTCGACAACAGTTCCGGGGCCGGATGGGACAAGACTGGCCATATGTCTTGCCAGGAAGGGCGAGCTGGGGAACACGGCGCCGATACCGCGGGGATCCCGGAGGAACTCCCGTGTAAAGTGCCAGAATCCTGGACCATGCTGCCCTGGTTTCATGTCGTGTCTATCCCCTGCGGTGCTGTATGTCTGCCCGGGAGCGGGCCAATCCTTGAGACGTTCTTGCCGGGACCGGTTCCCCTGTTCCCAACCTGAAACCGGCCATTATGGTATCATGGCAAAAAGAAAGTGGCTGGAAAAAGTTTTCTGGCCAGATTCACCTATAATTGACTGTTAGAACGGGGTGGTTGCGGGCTGGCGATATTTTTGGGAGATAGATCATGTCTGAAGCGTTCAGTGCCACCGTTGCCAACTCCCCAAGATTCGTCAGCAATCTTACAAAAAATACGCTGGCCCTGGTGCTTGCTGGCGGAAGGGGAAGCCGGCTTGGGCCGCTGACAGACTGGCGGGCAAAACCGGCGGTACCTTTTGGTGGAAAGTTCCGCATCATAGATTTCTGTCTTTCCAATTGCATCAACTCCGGGATTCGCCGTATTGGTGTTCTGACCCAGTACAAGGCCCACAGCCTGATCCGCCACCTGCAGCTGGGATGGGGATTCCTCCGGGGAGAATTCAGCGAGTTTATCGAAATACTTCCGGCACAGCAGCGTATGCATACCGGCTGGTACAAGGGAACGGCCGATGCCATTTTCCAGAACATCGACATTCTCCGTTCCCACCGGCCCCGCTACGTCATGATTCTTGCCGGCGACCATATTTACCGTATGGACTATGGGCAGATGCTGGCGGAGCATGTGCAGAGCCAGGCGGACATGAGCGTCGCCTGTACCGAGGTCCCGCTCCCTGAAGCCAGCGCTTTTGGAATCATGACAGTCAATCAGGACGACCGGGTCATTGCCTTTTCAGAAAAGCCCGAAAAGCCGGACCCCATTCCTGGCGATCCCGGGAATGCTCTTGCGAGCATGGGCATCTATATATTCAACACGGAGTTTCTGTATGAGCAGCTGATCCGGGATGCCGATGATCCGGGTTCTGCCCACGATTTCGGCGGCGACCTGATTCCCTATATGGTTCCACGCTACCGGGTCATGGCGCACCGTTTCCAGCGCAGCTGCGTGACCACGGGCGCGGGGACAGAGCAGCACCGCTGCTACTGGAGGGATGTGGGTACCATTGACGCCTACTGGGCCGCGAATATCGATCTGGTCCATGTGACGCCGGACCTTGACCTGTATGACAGCCGCTGGCCGATCTGGACATACCAGGAACAGCTGCCTCCGGCCAAGTTTGTCTTTGACGACGATGGCAGACGGGGAATGGCCCTGGACAGCATGGTATCCGGGGGCTGCATTATAAGCGGGGCCACGGTGCGCCGCTCCCTGCTGTTTTCCAATGTGCGGGTGAATGATGGCCATACCCTGATCGAGGATTCCGTCATTCTGCCGAATGTGCGCATGGGCGAGGGAACCCGGCTGCGCCGGGTGGTAGTGGACAAGGGAGCCACCATTCCTCCCGGACTTGTGGTCGGGGAGGATCCCGAAGAGGATGCCCGGAGATTTCATCGTACCCCCAGGGGGGTCACACTGATTACCCCGGAATCGCTTGGGCAGCAGCTCCATTATGTGAGATGACCTGATGCCTCCTGCCCGTGCACTCCATGTCATCTTCTGCTGGCACATGCACCAGCCGGATTACCGGGATGCTGATGGGCAGTACCTGTTTCCCTGGACCTATCTTCATGCCTGCAAGGATTATGCAGATATGGTGGCCCATCTGGAGGAAACCCCCGGTGCCCGCGCCGTGTTCAATTTTGTTCCAGTGCTCATAGAACAGCTGGAAGACTATATGGCCCAGTTCCGCACCGGCAGGTTCCGTGACCGGCTTCTGGCTTCCCTGGCAACCCAGGACCTCAAAACCCTTTCCGGCAGTACCCGGCACTATCTGCTCCAGCAGTGTTTCAGGCTGGATCCGGAGCACATGCTGAACCCTTTCCCTGCCTACCAGCGTCTGCATACGATCAACCAGATCATCCGGCAGGATGATACCGAGATGACAGACTATCTTTCTGTGCAGTATCTGGCCGACCTGCTGGTGTGGTACCACCTTGCCTGGACGGGAGAAACGGTGCGCCGGAGCAGTCCGCTGATCCAGTTCCTGATGCAGAAAGGATCGGGGTTTACCTGGGAGGACCGGAAAAGTCTCCTTGCTTTTCTTGGGGAGCTTGTCGGCGGAATCCTTCCCCGCTACCGCGCCCTGGCAGAAGAAGGCCGGATAGAGATTTCCACTACCCCCTATGAACATCCGCTGGCTCCCCTCCTGCTGGATTTCCATAGTGCCCATGATGGGGCTCCTGACGCGCCCCTGCCCCAGTGTCCGCAATATCCAGGCGGGGCAGACCGGGTAGACTGGCACCTGCAGAGGGCCATCAGCAGCCATCAGCAGCATTTTGGCCGGGCCGCCACCGGACTGTGGCCAGCCGAAGGCGGCATCTCGCCGGGTCTCGTGGAACTGATAGACCAGGCGGGTATCCGCTGGACAGCTTCTGGTGAGGGAGTGCTTGCCCGAAGTCTGGCACGCGCCGACCCGGGACTCCCGGTTGGAGCCAACCGGTCTGCATATCTCTACCGTCCCTATCGCCTGTCCGGGCAGGGTCCCTACATCTTTTTCCGCGATGATTCCCTGTCAGACCGTATAGGGTTCGATTACAAGAACTGGTCCGGCCATGATGCGGCTACAGATTTCATCCAGCATATGGAGGCGATATGGCGGCAAACGGAAGGACAGGAACATCCGGTGGTCAGCATCATCCTTGATGGCGAAAATGCCTGGGAATATTATCCCTATAATGGATATTATTTTCTTTCAGAGCTTTATCGTGAACTGAGCCACCATCCCCATATCCAGATGTGCACTTTCCAGGATTTTGTCCGGGAGCATCCTGGCAGTTTCCATCCCCTCCCCGAACTGGCTTCCGGGAGCTGGGTGTACGGGAGTTTCAGTACATGGATCGGGGACCCGGCCAAAAACCGTGCCTGGGATGTCCTGTGCTCCGCCAAAAAAATGGTCGATCTCCGTTTGCACCGTTTTTCGGCGCAGGACCAGGAACGCATTCTGGCGCAGCTTGGTCTCTGTGAAGGTTCGGACTGGTTCTGGTGGTTTGGGGACTATAATCCGGCGGACTCCGTACGGGATTTTGATCTGCTTTTCCGGAGCAACCTCAAGCGGCTCTACCAGCTCCTGCAGGTGCCCTCACCGGACAACCTCGACCAGCCTATCAGCCAGGGGACCAGCCATGCCGAAAGCAGTGGTGCAATGCGGCGCAGCAATGTCCAAGGATAGAAGATGACGCAGAAAATTCCCCTTCTCTTTGGTGTTCATGCCCATCAGCCGGTGGGCAATTTCCCGGAAGTGGTCGACGATGCAGTGGTCCGCTGCTACCAGCCTTTCCTGGAAACCCTGTACCGTTTCCCGGATTTCGCCTTTGCTTTCCATTCAAGTGGCTGGCTTCTGGACTATCTTGGGCGCCATCATGCGCCAGTCATGCACCTCCTCCAGGAAATGGTGGCACGGGGGCAGGTGGAACTGGTTGGCGCCGGTGATACGGAACCTGTCCTGGCGTCGATCCCCCACCAGGACAGGCTGGGGCAGCTGAAGGCCATGAAGGAGCGTCTGGAACGGAATTTTGGCCAGTGCCCCCAGGGCGCCTGGCTGACGGAACGGGTTTGGGACCCATCGTCGGTACCAGCCCTCGTCGAATCCGGGATCCGCTATGTTGTGGTTGATGATTACCATTTCCTCTGTGCTGGCCTGGAAACAGCGGATCTTGGCCATTTTTACCGTACCGAGGAAAGCGGCCAGCCTATTGATGTGTTTCCTATTTCGGAAGCCCTGCGCTACCGTCTTCCTTTTTCGGAAGTGGCAGAAGCGGTGGCCTACATCGCCAGTATCGGGCAGGGCAGCCAGCATGGGATCGCTGCCATCTATTTCGATGACATAGAAAAATTTGGGCTGTGGCCGGATACCTATGACTGGGTCTATAGCCAGGGCTGGCTGGAGCAGTTCCTTGCCGCCATTCTCCATTCAGACACAGTTGTGCCGATGCATTTTGCCCGCTACAGGGAAATGCACCAGCCGAGAGGAATTGTGTATCTGCCCACGGTCTCCTACCGGGAAATGAATGCCTGGACACTGCCGCCCGATTTGGCCCGGGAATACGGGGGTTTCCTCCACCAGGAGCAGGAAGCCGGGCGTCTGGAAAGACGGAAGGCGCTTATTCGCGGGGGGACATGGAAAAGTTTCCTTGCCCGCTATCCAGAATCCAACTGGATGCACAAGCGGATGCTGCAGCTGTCAGCGCGCTTCCATACCCTCCCGAAACACCGCCAAACCCAGGAAATGCGGGAGATGCTATATGCAGCCCAGTCCAATGATGCCTACTGGCATGGCCTTTTTGGCGGGATCTATCTTCCCCATCTGCGCAGGGCGATCTTTCATGCCATCACCCGTCTTGAGGGGCTGCTGGACAAGGTGCAGAAGCGTTCTCCACTGGCCCGGCTGGATGTAGATCTGGATGGGGCCGAAGAGTGGTTCTACCACGACAGGGTTGCGCAGGCTGTTGTGCGTCCTTCACCCCATGCAGCCATGGTGGAATGGAACCATTATCCCCTTGCCCACAATTTTGGAGATGTCCTGGCCCGCCGGGATGAGGCCTATCACGACAGGATTCGGGAAAGGCAGATTCCAACGGTGCATGACGGAGCAGGAATTGCCTCGGCCCATGACCGCATCAGCTACCGCAATGCCATTACGGAAGAGGATCTGGTGTTTGATGATCTGCCCTGTCACAGTTTTCTGGACCATCTGGGAGAAGAGCTGCTGAGCTATCAGGTCCGGGAAGAGGCGGATCCGCCCGTGTTTTGTGCCGCCAGTACCGCGGGATGGAGGGTAGAAAAATCCTTTGGCCTTAGAAAGGGTGTTCTGTCTGTTGCCTACCTGTGCCGTCCTGGGCCGGCTGAAGGTGGAAATACGGTGCTGCGGACGCGGCTCTATCTGTCCATGCCCAGCTGCGATGGTCCGGGCGGACAGCTCTGGGTTGACGGTTCCCAGATTGGCGGGTTTGGCCAGGAGGCAGGAACCGCTTCTGGCACGGATTTCCTGCTGAAAGACAGTGTTCTAGGCGGGGCCGTGCTGTGGCATTTGGGATTCCCGGCCAGCTGGCGCTGCTGGCCCCACCGGACGGTTTCCCAGTCCGAGGCGGGTTTTGAAAAAATCATGCAGGGATGGGTTCTGGAACTGGAATGGACGCTGTCCTGTGGCCAGGAATTGCAGATCGGGCTGACAGGCAGAATTATGGCGGACCATGGATAAAATCGCTGCTGGGGTGGATGTCGGTGGTACCAATCTGCGGTTTGGGCTTTTCAGGGAAGCCGCGTGCCTGCAGGAAAGCCGGCAGGAAGTGGATTTGGTGCAGCGCTGCCGGGCCATTTCTGATCCCGGGACTGTCCGGGAGTTCGTGCTGGATCTGCTTGTGGAAGGCATTATGGCACTCAGGAGCGAATATCCATTGCTCCGCCGGATTGGCGTGGCTTTCCCGGGCTTTATCGATAGCGGGGGAATGCTCCTGCAGTCCCCGAATATTTCTGGTCTGGCAGGCTTTCCCCTGCAGGAAGCACTGTCCAGGAAGCTTGGTCTGGAGGTGGTGGTAGAAAATGATGCAAACGCGGCTGCTTACGGCGAGTTCTGGACGCTTTTCCAGCAGCGCCCGGCACTCCAGAATCTGCTCTACCTTGGACTTGGTACGGGAGTGGGCGGGGGCTGGGTGCATGGGGGAAAGGTATGGCGCGGTGAGCATGGGATGGCCATGGAGGCAGGACATATCATTGTTGTACCAGGAGGCAGGCACTGTGGCTGCGGGAACCGGGGATGTCTGGAACAGTATGCATCGGCACCGGGACTGGCAGCGAGCTATGCGGGTATTTCTGGTGTCGCAGCCCAGCCGGGCGCTATCGCAGCGATGGCCCGGAAAGGGAATCCCGAGGCGCTGATGGCTTTCCGGACGGTGGGTGAAACCCTGGGCCAAGCCCTGGCCCACATCCTCAAGGTGGCGGATGTGACGGTAGTGCGCATTGGTGGGGGGCTGAGCTCGGCATGGGACTGCTTTTCTGGTGTTCTCGGCTGCCGGCTTGACCAGGACCTGATCCCTTCTCTCCGGGGAAAGGTGGATGTGCAGCAGGGCAATTCCGATGACCTTGCGGGCATGCGCGGAGCCGCCCTTCTTGCCTTGGGTCTTCAGACGGGCTCTCCGTGATGCGGATCGGGATTTTTGATTCCGGGATTGGGGGGCTGACCACGCTTGTGGCCTGTCTTCGCTATCTCCCGGACGAAGAATATTTTTTCTTTGCGGACAATGCCAATGCTCCCTATGGGGACAGGGATCCGGGACAGGTCCGGTATTGGACAGAGAAGGCCTACGAGCAGTTTCTCGCAAAGTCAGTAGATGCGGTGGTGCTGGCCTGCAATTCTGCCACGAGTGCGGCTGCCGGTACCTTGCGGGAGCATTCCCGGAAGGTACCGGTTATCGGTATCGAACCGGCTATCAAAAAAGCGCTTGCGGCAGGGGATGGACGTATTCTGCTGCTGGCTACAGAACTTACGGCGCGGGGGCAGAAATTGCAGAAGCTTCTGCAGGGCCTTCCTGGGGGAACAGATCGCGTGGATGTCCTTGCCTGCCCGGGACTGGCGGAAATTGTCGAGCGCCAGGACCACCAGTGGCGTAAACAGGCAGGGCAGTACTGGCAGCAGCATGTAGCCAGGGCTATAGGCGCAGAAATCCGGGGGATAGTTCTCGGGTGCACCCATTACTGTTGGCTGGTCGGAGACATTGAGCAGTGGACGGGGTCCGGATGCCAGGTTTTTGATGGCAATGATGGCGTTGCCAGGCAGCTTTACCGGCAGGTTATGGGCCGGGAAGCACCATTACCCGGGAAGCTCCCGGCGCGGGTGCGCCTGCATTTCAGCTTCAGTGACATCGCGCAGGAAAAAAAATCCCTGGTAGTACGTCTACTGGCCAGCCATGGAATGACGGTCGAGGATACATGCATGGAAACGGATCCCGGACCATGCATGCGCCTGGCCCGATAGGGGGCGGCAGCGTTTTCCTGGAGGAACCCGTAGGATCCGTTCACACATGGTAGAAGCGTGAACGGGGGTTCAGTGCCAGGGGGAAGGAGCCAGCAGCAGGGACAGCGCATGGATGCCCAGCCCCAGACACCCACCCACCAGCGTGCCATTAATGCGGATATACTGGAGATCGTTACCAATTCCCCCTTCAAGGATCTGGATCAGGTCATCCATGGGCCAGGCACGTATGGTGTCGGCAATGTGCCGGGTAAAGCTGTTCCGGAAGGAGGGAAGCACGTGACGGATGCTGTCTTCAAGATAGCCGTCAAGAGCATGGCTGAACTCAGGCTGCTGGCCTGCCAGCAGCCTGCCCATATGTCCGACAGCCCGCTGCAGGAAAAGCTGCACACGGGAATCCGGTTTTGAGAGATTTTCCAGGAGCCAGTGCCGCAGGTCCCCGGAGATGGCCTGCAGGTATTCCCGGGTGGTGGGATGTTCAAGCACGTCAGACTGCCACCGGCGCAGGGCAATCCGGAAGTTTCTGTCGTGGTGAAGACGTTCGAGAATCCCGGTAAACCAGTCTTCCAGGGCAAGACGCCTCGGATGCGCCGGATCCTCGCTGATTTCCTGAAGCATCTGGTGGGCCGCACGGACTAGATTCCTGGAAAGGTTACGGCTCAGGCTGGCTGGATCCACCACTGTGCCGAGCCAGGAAAATAGCGTGGGATAGGCGCGCTGTATGACGCTTTCAATCTGGGCCGTCAGCATCTCCTGGGTATGTTCCTGGTCCAGCCAGTTCCGCAGCCGCCCAATCCCTTCGTCCAGAATCGTCTGGTGATGGCCATTCTCCACAAGCAGCCGCAGAATCTTTTCGAATCCGCGGGAAATGTCGAATTCCCGCAGCTGTCGGGTCAGGGCTTCCTGCAATACGTGGCGCAGGGGTTCCAGATCCACGAGTTCGATGGCTTTCTGGATAAACTGCCGTATTTGCCCGGCAAAAAGATGCCGGTTGCGTGGATGCGAAAGCCACTGGCCGATGGCCGCGGATGGAGGATTCCGGCGCAGGTGTGCGATGATGGATTCGCTTTGCAGGAAGTGGTCGCGGACAAATTCTGAAAGGCGTCTCGCGAGGCGTTCGCGGTTCCGAGGGAGGATGGCTGTATGGGGAAAGGGCAGGCCCAGGGGGTGCCGGAAAATGGCTGCCACCGCGAACCAGTCCGCCAGACCACCCACCATGGCGGCTGCACTGAAAGCCTGAAGCCAGGGAAATGGTTCCTGGCCGCCTTTTATTGTTGCCCAGATGAAGAGGGCCAACACCCCAAGCAGGAGGGACAGGGCCGTTCCGCGGATCCCTCCGGAACGCGGGGCTGCCTGCCAGGTTTCTGGAAAAGAGGCGGGGCGGGGGAGCGGTCTGGGTGCTTTTGGGGCCATGCTGCTATCATAGCACCCTCTATGGAGAACGATTGCCGATGATCAGGTCCCTGCCAGAATTCCCCCTGGAACATACTTTTGCCCAGCAGCTGGAAGGTCTTTGCATACCCTGCAGTCCAGCCAGGGTGCCCGAGCCCCGGCTTGTCCTTCTCAACAGCGAACTTGCCAGGAACCTTGGCATGGATCCCGAAGCGCTGGGTGGTGAGCCAGGAGCGGGGCTGTTTTCGGGGAATGCGCTGCCCATGGGGGCGAAGCCGGTGGCCCAGGCATATGCGGGCCACCAGTTTGGCCATTTCAGTCCCCGCCTGGGAGATGGCCGGGCAATTCTGGTGGGGGAGCACCGGGATCCGGCGGGGCATCTCTGGGATATCCAGTTCAAGGGATCCGGCCGGACCCCTTTTTCCCGCGGAGGAGACGGGAAAGCCGCTCTGGGACCCATGCTGCGGGAATACCTTATGGGCGAAGCCATGACCGCCCTGGGCATAGCGAGTACCCGGGGGCTGGCGGTTGTCGTTACCGGAGAGCAGGTGATGCGTGAGGAACCACTTCCGGGGGCGATACTGACCAGAATTGCGGCCAGCCATATCCGTGTTGGCACGTTCCAGTATGCACTGGGCAGAAACGATGGGGAACTGCTCCGGAAACTCGCGGACTACAGCATCACGCGCCACTATCCAGAACTGCTATCCCTGCAGGGAAGAGCGCGCTACCTGTCTTTTCTGCAGGCGGTAGCGGAACGGCAGGCGGGACTGATTGCACGCTGGATGGGTGTGGGATTCATTCATGGGGTTATGAATACGGACAACATGTCCATTTCCGGAGAGACGATAGACTATGGTCCCTGTGCCTTCATGGATGCCTACGATGAGCGGACGGTTTTCAGCTCCATCGACCAGCTTGGCCGCTATGCCTATGGGGAACAGCCCGGTATAGGGCAGTGGAATCTGGTGCGCCTGGCGGAATCCCTGATTCCACTGGTAGATCCGGTCCATCCCGACCGTGCAGCCGAGCTCCTTGCCGGATACCTGAACGCATTCCCCGGCCACTATCTTGGCGCCTGGAGACAGGTTCTGGGACGCAAGATTGGCCTTGCCCCGTCCGGCCCCCAGGATGAAGGACTTCTGGCGGAATTCCAGCAGATCCTGGCCGGTTCCCGGGAAGATTTTACAATGGTTTTCCGCCGGCTCAGTTCCTGGCTTCGGGGCATGGATCCCGTCTCCCAGAGGCTGCCCCCGCTGGGAATGCACTGGCAGTCGTGGCTGGAACGGTGGCGTAGCCGCGTGACAGCCGGGGAGGAGGATACGCCGGATCGGGTGTCCGCAGCCATGGATGCCATTAATCCACTGTATGTGCCGCGCAACCACCAGATGGAAATTGCACTTGCTGCTGCTACCCGGGCTGGAGATTTTCAGCCTTTCCTCAGGTTTCTCGAGGTAGTAACACATCCCTATTTGCCGAGACCTGAATGGGAGCCCTATACGGAGCCCATGCCGGCCCACTTTGGGCCCTACCGGACTTTTTGCGGGACCTGAACTCCTTTTCTTTTGCTGCTGTGGGGAAAGCGCGGAAGGCAAGGTTGTCAACTTGTCTTCCGCCCCCTATCATGCTCTTGCGACAGGCATTTTTAGGTAAAACGATTGCGCCATTTTTACATCAAGACGTTCGGCTGCCAGATGAACGAATATGACTCGGAGCGGATGGCCGACCTGCTTGCGTCCAGCCATGGATTGACTCCTGTAGAAGATCCGGACAGGGCAGATGTTCTGATTCTCAATACATGTTCCATCCGGGAAAAAGCCGAGGACAAGGTGTATACCCAGCTTGGATTCTGGCGCCCTCTCAAAGAGCAGGATCCTGCCCGCATCATTGCCGTGGGAGGGTGTGTTGCGAGCCAGGAGGGCGAGAGGCTCCGGCGCCGGGCGCCATTTGTGGACCTGGTTTTTGGTCCCCAGACCCTGCACCGTCTGCCGGACATGCTGGATGCCTGTTTGGCCGAGCGCCGTCCACAGGTGGATCTGGACTTCCCCGATCTCGAAAAATTCGACCGGCTTCCCGAGCGGCCCGGGCGGAATGGTCCAACAGCCTTTGTAACCGTGCAGGAGGGATGCGACAAGTTTTGTACCTTCTGTGTTGTGCCCCATACCCGCGGAAGGGAATACAGTCGGCCCATGCCGGATATAATCCGGGAAGTGCGGCAGCTGGTGGATCAGGGGGTCGTGGAAATTACTCTGCTTGGACAGAATGTGAACGCCTACCGTGGAGCAACCGGACTGGTGGGGGAAGGAGACCTGGCCAGCCTGCTGGAGCGCCTTGCACGCATTTCCGGGCTGCAGCGGATCCGCTATACGACGTCGCATCCCAACAATCTGGACGACAGGCTTATCGCGGCCCATAGGGATATTCCAATTCTGGTGCCACATCTGCATCTCCCGGTGCAAAGCGGCTCGGACCGGATTCTGAGGAGGATGCACCGCAAGCATACGGTGGCGGAATATCTGGAGAAAATCCATAAGCTCCGTGAGGCAAGACCTGAAATACGGATATCGTCGGATTTTATTGTCGGCTTCCCCGGGGAAACGGAGGAGGACTTTGCCGCCACCATGGATCTGGTTTCCCAGGTGCGCTTTGACCAGTCTTTTTCCTTCAAGTACAGCTCCCGGCCCAATACTCCTGCCACCAGGCTCCGGGACAGCGTTCCGGAAGAGGTCAAGGACAGGCGCCTTGCAGTTCTCCAGGCCCGTATTACCAGCTTTGCACAGCAGTATAGCGAGGCCATGGTTGGAACATTCCAGGAGGTGCTGGTGACAGGTCCATCCCGCCGTGACCCGGCAGAATGGACAGGGCGGACGCTCTGCAACCGGCCCGTGAATTTCTCGGGCCCTGCTGGGATCGCAGGCCAGATATGGTCCATTGGGATCGAAGAAGCCCTGCCAAATAGTCTTCGGGGACGGTTTGGTTCCCCTGACATGCCAGTGGCGGCTTCTGGCAGGGCATGAGCTTGGAGCCCCATCCCCTGCCTGACAGCACAGTGCATGCAGAATTTGTTGCAGAGGGTGCTACTGCCGGCCAGCTGGCGGAAGTTTCCGGTGAACTGGATGCCCACCTGAAACTGGTGGAAACCCGGCTGGGTGTCGTGATATTCCCGCGCGGGGACCGCTTCCATGTCACTGGTCCTGCGCAGGCTGTAGAGGCAGCCATCGTGGTTCTGAAGCAGCTGTATGGGCATGCGAGGCAGGGCCGGAACCTGAGCACCCACTGGGTGCATCACAGTATCCAGACCGCCAGGCTGGAGGCAGAAAAAGTGCCTGAACTGGAAGATGTTGCCGGAATCCATACGCGCAAGGGGCTAATCCGGGGACGGGGGGGCAGGCAGAGACTCTACCTGGAGTCCATCCGCCGGCACGATCTCTGTTTCGGCATTGGCCCCGCGGGAACCGGGAAAACCTACCTTGCGGTGGCTGCCGCGGTAGAACAGCTGGAGCAGCAGCAGGTCCAGCGTCTCGTACTTGTCCGCCCGGCTGTTGAAGCGGGGGAGCGGCTGGGCTTTCTTCCGGGATCTCTCAGTGAGAAAGTGGACCCCTACCTCCGTCCCCTCTACGATGCCCTGTACGAGATGATGGGATTTGAAAAAGTCGCAAAGCTGCTGGAGCGGCAGGTTATCGAGGTCGCGCCTCTGGCATATATGCGCGGAAGAACCCTCAATGAGGCTTTTATCATTCTGGATGAGGCGCAGAATACCACTCCGGAGCAGATGAAAATGTTTCTTACCCGCATGGGTTTTGGAGCCAAGGCCGTGATTACTGGAGATGTGACCCAGGTGGATCTTCCCCGGGGGCAGCCTTCCGGTCTGGTGCAGGCCATTGACCTGCTGACTTCGGTGGAAGGTGTGGCCATGGTGTTTTTCCAGAGCGCGGATGTAGTCCGCCATCCCCTGGTCGCCCGTATCGTCCAGGCCTATGACCGGCAGCAGGGGAAGGGTGAATGAGTCCTGGAAAAACCGTGGGACTGTATTTTCGCTATGGTATCAGCGAAGAGGCGGCGAGCTTGGTGGGTGATTTTCCCAGCCGCATGCAGCTGCGCAGCGCAGTGGCAAAGGCCCTTGAGGGTTCCCGGCTGGACAGGATGCAGGAAGGCCCGCCGTGCGCAGCTGAAAGGGTGGAGATTTCCCTTTTTCTGGCTAGCGACAGGGAAATGGCCCAGTTGAACGGAGAATTCCGTGGACGCGCGCAGCCAACTAACTGCCTGTCATTCCCGGCCCCCGTTTTCCCCGACGCGTCCTCCCGCCGTACCGTGCTGGGCGATATTGCCATTGCGCCAGCAGTAGTGGCTGCTGAAGCCATAGCCCAGGGAAAGCGCCTGCTCGACCATTATCGGCATCTCCTCATCCATAGTACCCTGCACCTCTTGGGGTATGATCATGAGGAACATGGGGAGGCTCTGGAAATGGAGGCTCTCGAAATCCGTTTGCTGGCTGAAATGGGTGTGGCCGACCCATATGAAATCCCACAAGATGAGCGAAGATCGAAGTAGCAGTGAACGCCCGCGGAGCTGGTGGGAGCGTTTTACACAGTCCCTCCGGGGCAATATTGAAGATCAGGATGCCCTGCTGGAACTGATCCGCGAGGCTGGTGAGCGCCAGATTATTGATGCGGAAGCGGCAAGAATGATTGATGGCATCTTCCGGATTGGGGAAATGACAGTCCGGGATGTCATGATTCCCCGTGCACAGATGGAAGTAATCGAGATGGATATGCCCCTGCCTGAAATCATCCAGAGGGTTGTGGATGTGGGGCATTCCCGTTTCCCTGTGGTTGGCGGTGACCGAGATGATGTACGGGGCATACTGCTTGCCAAGGACCTGCTCCGCGCCTGCCGGAAAAATGCCGTCCCTCCCCAGCTTGGCGAGCTCCTTCGTCCCGCGACTTTCATTCCGGACAGCAAATACCTGGATCACCTCCTTTACGAATTCCGGACTGGCCGACACCATATGGCCTTGGTCGTAGATGAATATGGTGGCGTAGCCGGACTGATTACCATCGAGGATGTACTGGAGATTATTGTCGGTGAAATTGAGGATGAATATGACATTGATGAAGATGTCATGGTCGTGCCCAGGGAGGATGGAGATTTTCTGGTAAATGCACTCATCTCCCTAGAAGATTTTAATGCAAAATTCTCCGGACATTTTGCCGACGAACATGCAGATACCCTAGGCGGGTGGGTAACCCACCGCCTGGGACATGTGCCGCGGGTAGGGGAAGTGCTGGCCGTCGAAAACCTCCGGCTTGAGGTGCTGCGTGCCGACCGCAAGCGGGTGCAGATTTTCCGGCTGACGCTGCCACGCCTACTTCCTGCCGGCCTTTCCGGGGCCGAAGCCGCTGATGGCCAGGTTCCCTAGACTGTAATGGGGCGGTTTCCCGGGAAATGGAAAAGCATCCGGTTCGGGTGGCTGCCAGTTTTCCTTGGTGCCGCCTGGCCCTTGGCGTTTGCTCCTTTCCATTGCCCCTGGCTCGCTTTTGTTCTGCTGGCTCTGCTTTTTTCCCTTGCCTATCATGCAGAAACTGTGGGAATGGCAGCGGCAACAGGCTTTTTTTTTGGTGTTGGGGCCTTTTCATCCGGCATTTACTGGCTTTCGATTACGCTCCATAATTTTGCCCGGATGGACTGGGTCCTTGCTGCAGCCCTAGTAGGACTGCTTGCAGCCTACTGCGCCATTTTCCCAGCCATGGCCCTTTGGGCTGCCAGATATTTCGGCCCTTCCGGCCGCTGGGTTGCCCTCCCGGCTCTCTGGATCCTGTCAGAATTTGTGCGGGCCCGTTTTGCGACAGGTTTTCCCTGGCTCGCCACAGGGTACACCCAGGCATGGTCGCCCCTGGCGGGCTATGCTCCATGGCTTGGCCAGTATGGTACGGGGCTGTCCGTGGCTGCTGTTGCCAGCTGCCTGGCCTGGATGCTGCATCACAGACGCGAGTTTCGGGGGTGGTCTTTTGGGATCTCGTTCATCCTCCTGGTGTTTGCCGGCAGCTTTTTTGGGGCAGTGGAACGGTTCACGCATCCCGACGGGGTGCCACTCCGGGTACGGCTGGTGCAGGGGAATGTTCCCATATCCGAGAAATGGGATCCCGGAACCACAGGAAGGGTTCTGGACCGGTATGCCCGGCTGATTGCCGCTACACCAAAATCTGTCCGCTTGGTTATCCTGCCAGAGACTGCCTTCCCGGTTTTTCCCGCGCAGATACCAGCCCTGCTGGCGACTCTCAGGGAGTGGTCAAAAAAGCATCATGCCACTCTTGTAATTGGCATCCCGGAGAAAAGCCAAGGGCGCTACTACAATGCCGCCATGGAAATCGATGGCCATACTTCCCTGCGCTGGTACCGGAAGCAGCACTTGGTGCCATTTGGTGAATATATTCCTTTTCCGTCCATTCTGGGGCCCCTTGTACACCATTTTCTGCCCGGACTTGGCAGTTTTACGGCAGGTCATGGCGCTTCTGTGCTGCCGGTGACCGGACAGCTGGCAGGGATGACCATCTGTTATGAGGAATCCTTTTCCCGGGACGTCCTGAAAGGGGTACGCCAAGGGGCTACCTTCTTGGTCAACATCAGTGATTACGCCTGGTACGGCCACAGCTCCGCCTCAGCCCAGACCCTCCAGATGGCGGCGATGCAGTCGCTGCAGCAGCAAAAACCCGATGTCCGGGCTACGAATACCGGGATCACGGCAGTCATTGGGGCCAACGGCAGGGTTCTGGCCCGGCTGCCCCAGTTTGTGCCGGGAGCCCTGGATGGTGTGGTGCAGCCCATGGCGGGAGAAACGCCTTTTGGGCGTTTCGGGAATTGGCCTTACCTCGGGATCACAGGAGTTCTGCTAATAGTCGCTTTTTTGGGGATGGCATAAAAAACTCTCCTTCTTTTTTCAGAGGGGCCCCCGCCGGTGGCGTCGGGGGAAATGTTCTCCAGGTTATCTCTCCAGCCTGCAGATGTCTGGGAAAAGGATCAGGATCGCCCCTAGCGTCACTGCCAGAATTGCTGCGATTTCCTTTGGATTCAGTTTTTCTTTCAGGAAATGGCGGCCAAGAAAGAAGACAAAGATGGTATCAATTTGACCCAGACCACGCACAAGCACTACATGCGTGATGGAAAACCCGGTAAACCAGGCCCATGAGCCAATGGCGGAAAGTATCCCTACCGGCCAGACCTGCCTCCAGAGGCGGAGAGTTTTCCAGAATTCGCCCCGCTGTAAAGACCACAGATAAGCTCCCTGCAGAACGGTCTGGAGTGTATTGGTTACAAACAGAACCCATAAACCGGTCAGGACTGCTGAAGGGCTGCCTTCCAGATGCTGGCTTGCTGCCCGGAGAGCCAGAGAGCTTAGGGCAAATGCTGTCGCAGCCCCAAGGCCGTACCGGGTAGCAGGTTCCCGTGCCCCCTGAAAAAAATCCCGCCAGTGCATTCCGGAGTTTTCAAGGGAAAGAACCAGTACCCCAAAAAATGCGACAAATATTCCGGCAATGGCTACAGGATGCAGATGGATTCCAAGGAACAGGGTGGATATCAGGACCAGCTGTGCTGCCTCGGTTTTGGCATAGGCTGTTCCAGCCACAAATCCCCTGCTGTGAAAAGCGTGGACCAGCATTACGGTTCCCAGAATCTGTGCCACCCCTCCTCCGAGGCAGAAAGCGGGGAACCAGAGGTCTCCATGGGGCAGCGCACCATTTCCCCCCAATCCTATGGCAAGCAGAAAGAGCACAAATTCTAGGGGAAGAGCATACAGGAAACGGACGAATCCGGCGCCGGATGGTGTCAGGATACCCTTGAGTTTCGCCTGCAGACTGGTACGCCAAGCTTGCATGGCTGCAGCCAGAAGGGTAACCGGGATCCATAGGGGTACTGACAGAGGCCCCAAGGCATCTGCTGCGGGTGAAGTCATTGCCGGACATCCGGGAGAGTCTAGGGCAAGGGAGCCCGGGAAGATTTTCTGCCGTCGCAAGAAAAGACTGGGGTGGTCGGGGAGACAGGATTCGAACCTGCGACATCCTGCTCCCAAAGCAGGCGCGCTACCAGGCTGCGCCACTCCCCGATATGCGCTAGGATAGCGTCGGGGATGCTGGTGGTCAATCCAGCCGGGCAAGCCTGTGACGCAGTCGGTCAAGTTCCCCGCGAGCCAGGGCTATTCCATCATTGAGGCGCTGGCGCTCAGTTTCGGAAATCCCCTTGCCCTTCTGGACAAGTTCTTCACTATAAATGGCGATGGTGTCCAAGAGTTCCTCTACACGTTCGTTAATACGTTCCCGTGATGCGGCCATACGGTCCCAAGCACGATTGGCCTGTCGGCGGAGCTGTTCACGAGTCCGTTCGCCACTTTGAGGGGCAAACAGCAGGGCAGTAATGGCTCCTGCCAGAGCACCGGCGACCAGGGCAGCGCCTAGCGCGCCATATCCAAGGCTGCTGTGATCGTTTTCAAAGTCCATGACGCCTAACCTCCGCTTTCAGGTAATGACGGTTGGGGCCTTGCGGCCTGTAAGTGCCTCGATGCGGGTCAGACCCCTTCCAAGCACTACGAGGTCCCGCAGCACCCGTTGGGGATCCCGTTGCAAACGTTCCGGATCCTTTTCATGCTGTTCATGATAGATGCGCAGGGTTGCACCACTTGTGCCGGTTCCGGAGAGACGGAAAACCAGCCGGGCACCATCCGTGAACAGCAGCCGGATGCCCTGGTGCTGGCTTGTCGTTCCATCTACAGGATCAGTATAGGTGAAATCGTCTGCAGTATGGATTTCCTTTCCTGAGAACTGCTGCCCCTGCAGTACGGGTAGCTGTGCAACCAGGGCGTTCATCATCTCCTGCCCGGTTTCTGCAGGAATTTCCTCATAATCGTGCCTGGAGTAGTAGTGGCGGCCATAGCGTTGCCAGTGCCGGAGCATGATGTCCCGTACTGGCAGCCTGGTATGCTCCAGGACAGAAAGCCAGGCCAGCACTGCCCAGAGTCCGTCTTTTTCCCGAACATGGTCAGAGCCCGTGCCAAAGCTTTCTTCCCCACAGAAAGTAATCCTTCCTGCATCCAGCAGGTTTCCAAAAAATTTCCAGCCCGTGGGTGTTTCAAAGTGGTGAATCCCCAGTGCCTCTGCGACGGCATCCGCTGCCTGGCTTGTTGGCATGGACCGCGCGACCCCTTTCAGGCCGGCAGCATAGGCAGGGATACAGCTGGCGTTGGCAGCCAAAACGGCCAGGGAATCGCTGGGCGTAACAAATATACCTTGTCCCAGAATCATGTTCCGGTCTCCATCCCCATCAGAAGCGGCACCGAAATCGGGAGACTGTGCGGAGAACATCAGGTCGGCAAGAGATTTTGCGTACACCAGGTTGGGATCTGGGTGGCCTCCCCCAAAGTCTTGGAGGGGGGTACCATTCAGGACAGTACCTTCCGGAGCTGCCAGCCGCTTTTCAAGAATGTCGGTGGCATAGGGGCCAGTGATTGCATGAAGCGCATCAAAGCGCATCCGGAAAGGACCGCGGAGAAATCTGGAAAGGGATTCAAAGTCAAACAGATGCTCCATAAGTCTGGCATAGTCGTGTACCGGATCAATGACCTCTATGGACATTTCTCCGAGAGCCATATGGTGTTCCTGTTCCAAATCTACATCGTTGCCAATGGCAATCCGGTACTCCCGTATTTCCCTGCTTTTTGCCCAGACAGATTCGGTAAACTGTTCGGTAGCTGGTCCACCGTTGCTGCCGTTATATTTGACACCAAAATCGTGGTTTGGTCCCGCGGGATTATGGGACGCGGTCAGTATGATGCCTCCGAGTGCCCCACGCTGCCGGATCAGGTTGGAGACGGCCGGTGTGGAAAACAGCCCCTGCCGTCCGACAATGAGCCGTCCCAGACCATTGGCGGCAGCCATTCTGATAATGGTCTGGATAGCCTGCCGGTTGAAGTAGCGTCCATCACCTCCAAGAACCAGGGTTTTCCCCGCAACATCAGGAATGCACAGGAAAAGAGACTGAATATAGTTTTCCAGATAGTGTGGCTGCTGGAACACGGAGACTTTTTTGCGGAGACCCGAAGTTCCGGCACGCTGGTCCGGGTAGGGGCTGGTGGCTACCGTCCTTGTCTGCATCGCGCAAGCCTCAGTTATCCAGGGGGATATCCATGATGGTGGAAGCCCGGGCCATATCGGTACGGATCCAGAGGGTGTATCCGCCAATCTGCCAGGTGCTTACCACGATTCCCCCTTCCGTGATAGCACGCTGGCTGGCAGCTGCCAGGTCTTCTTCCATGCTTTCCTCCCAGTCCCCGGTGACGTGCCGACGGAGAAGTTCCTGGGGATCAATACCGCCGGCCTCGAATACTGCCCATGCATCTGGAGAT
The DNA here is from genome assembly GCA_027365525.1 of Acidithiobacillus sp. Taxonomy (GTDB): domain Bacteria; phylum Pseudomonadota; class Gammaproteobacteria; order Acidithiobacillales; family Acidithiobacillaceae; genus Igneacidithiobacillus. The sequence continues at coordinate 21,595 of DAHXMJ010000014.1, read as the reverse complement.
ACCAGAATGCTACCGGGGTGGAAAAGCATTGGGGATGGTGGGGTGCTCATATTTTGAATCCTTGGCTCCAAAGAAATTTTCTGCTGGGTTCGGCACAGCGTTCCATAAGACTTATACGCTCCTTGTTAAGCCGCACCCGCCTGGCAAGAAGATGGGGGTGTTCAAGTCCTGCGGCGGCGTATACCGCAGGACCGGGGAAAAATGCGGTCTGAAGGAACTGCCGCATGACCTCGCGCAGCAGCGGACTCAAAATCCATTTTTCCCATCTGCCCAGATGGCGGCTCCGGCGCTGGATGGTGACCCTGGCAAATGCCATATGTCTGGCTTCCTCCCGCATGTGCAGCTGGGTGATGGCCAGTACGGCTGCCGGCAGGGTCTTGTCCGCAAAAATCAGACGGCTCATCTGGTCTGGTACATTTTCACCTATGAGAATGGTCGACCAGAATGCTGCAGAAGCTTCCGGGGCGAAACGGGCAAACCAGCGGGCTAGCGAAGGACGTTGTCCGGGCGCGGTCATGAAAGGGAGCTGGGCTCTCTGCTGCAGTTCCAGGAACATGAGACTGTGCCCCACCTCTTCGCGCAATTCATGCAGCTGGTAATGGTAGCTGTGCACGTCTCCATAGAGATTCCCCAGGAGATGGCTGCCGAGGCGCTGTATGAACAGGGCTTCCAGCCAGAGTCCAAGCTCACAGAAAGAGACAAATTCCACCTGTGACAGCCGAAGCCTTTCTTCAGGCTGTAAAAGTCCGAATTCGGGCATGCCATAGAGGGAAAGGAGATGGTCCGGCAGCCAGGGATGGGCAGTATCAAGATCATCCCAGGGAATCTGCTCGACCGGATCCTTGTAGGCCCGGCTATGCCGGGTCAGCCTCTGGATAAGAACGTCATGATGACGGTGAACGACGACAGCCATGTTTTCCTGTCTGGCACTGCGCCCCAGTTTTCATTGTGCCACGGCTTGCCCGGGTGTAAAAGAATCTCTGCACGCGATATGGAATAACCCGGGGCCGGGAAGGCTCCTGCCCAGCTTTCGGGTCCTGCCCCCCCGGCAGGACTGGCTGGTAAATCCGGCGCGGTAATCTGTACGATATCATCTTCGGATATGCGGAAAGTTTGCTTGGCGCAAGATCGGCGCGCACAATGGATCCAACAGTCATGCGGAGAAATTATGTTTGAATCGCTCAGTCAAAGGCTAGGGCAAAGTTTCAAGGCTCTGCGTGGCCAGGCGCGCCTCAGTGAGGGAAACATCCGTGATGCTCTGCGTGATGTGCGCCTGGCACTTCTGGAGGCTGATGTCGCGTTGCCGGTAGTTAGGGACTTTATTGCCCGCATCCAGGAAAAGGCGCTGGGGGCAGAGGTTTTGAAGAGTCTTACCCCGGCCCAGGTTTTTATCAAGATTGTCCATGACGAGCTTGTGGTTCTGATGGGCTCGCACAATGACCGTCTGGACCTTCAGGCCAGACCGCCAGTGGTAATCCTGATGGCCGGCCTCCAGGGCTCGGGAAAGACCACGACCAGCGCCAAACTGGCTCTCTGGCTCAAGGAGCGGGAAAGAAAAAGGGTTCTGCTGGCGAGTACGGACGTATACCGGCCAGCGGCTATGGACCAGCTGGCCAGTTTGGGCCGGGATATTGAGGTCGAAGTTTTTCCTGCGCACCCAGGGCAGCAGCCTGTCCAGATTGCCCTGGAAGCCCTAGAATCGGCTCGGCGCCAAATTATGGATGTTGTAATCATAGATACTGCCGGTCGCCTGCACATAGACGACCTTATGATGGCGGAAGTCCAGGCCATTAGTGAGGCTGTAGATCCAACAGAAGTGCTTTTTGTCGTAGACGCGATGACAGGCCAGGACGCAGTTGTTACAGCCCGCTCTTTTGATGCGGCACTCCCCCTTACTGGGGTTGTACTGACAAAGATTGACGGGGATGCCCGTGGTGGAGCAGCCCTTTCCATTCGTGCCGTAACCGGAAAACCCATCAAGTTTCTTGGCGTAGGAGAAAAAGTCCGGAAAGGACTGGAAGCTTTCCATCCGGACCGTATGGCATCCCGTATCCTGGGGATGGGAGACATTGTTAGCCTTGTGGAGCAGGTCCAGCAAGATGTAGATCTTGAGCAGGCGCAGAAGATGACCGAGAAGCTGCGCAAGGGAAAGGGATTTGACCTGGAAGATTTCCGCGAGCAGATCAGGCAGCTGGAACGCATGGGAGGTCTGGCCAGCATTCTTGACAAGCTGCCCGGCATGGGAGACCTGCCCGCTGAGGCCCAAACTTCACTCCAGGACCACAAACCGATGCGCAGGATGGAAGCCATCATCAATTCCATGACCATGGAAGAACGGAGAAATCCACATATTATCAAGGCATCCCGCCGGAGGCGGATTGCGGCAGGATCGGGAACAACAGTTACTGAAGTGAACAAGCTGCTGAAACAGTTTGAGATAATGCAGAAAATGTTCCGGAAAATGGGCAAGGGAGGCAGAGGTCTGGGCAGCCTGCTAGGGATGGGGCCACGCAGTCTGATGAAAGGAGGCCTGCCCTTTCATTGAGCGGGTTTTTTGGTTATGATTCGCGCCTTTCCTGCCGGAAGGTGCCCGTATCGGTCAGGACAGTCTGCTAAGGAGAACAAATGGTAGTCATTCGTATGGCCCGGGGCGGCGCCAAGAAGCGGCCCTTCTATCATATCGTGGTGGCGGACAGCCGCTGCCGTCGTGATGGCCGTTTTATTGAGCGGCTTGGTTTTTACAATCCGGTCAGTAATCCTTCCGAAGTGCGTATCGACAAGGAGCGTGCCGCCTACTGGCTGGCCCAAGGCGCCCAGCCTTCAGATACGGTGGCGCGGTTCCTGAAGAGCGAAGGCGTGGGCAAGGCGGGTGTTGCCAGCGCCTGAAAACGGGAGCTGGGTACCGGTTGGCCGGATATCCGGTCTCTACGGCGTGCACGGGATGGTCAGGGTTTTTTCCTATACGGAAGTGCGGGAAGGGATCCTAAGCTATCCTGTATGGTATCTTGGACCCGAGCACCGGCCCTTCAGGTTGATGGAAGGGCGTCGGCAGGGGCAGGCCGTGGTTGTAGAGCTCGAGGGCATAGAAGATCGGGAGTCAGCCAGGGGTCTTATGGGGCTTGAGATCGACGTTCCCCTCGCTGACCTTCCTCTTCTCGGACCGCAGGAGTACTACTGGGCAGAACTTCTTGGATTCCATGTCGAGAATCTGGAGGGGGAGACCGTAGGCCGGGTGACAGGCTTTTTGGAGACGGGAGCCAACGATGTGATGGTTGTCCATGGTGGGGAAGGCCAGGAGCTGCTTGTGCCCTGGACGGAAGCGGCAGCCGAGGGTGTGGACCGTCAGGCCGGAAAAATTGTAGTGGACTGGCATCTGGACTGGTGATGCGTTTTGATGTCATTACCATTTTTCCGGGGCTGATTCGTGGATATCTTGATGAGGGGGTTCTGGGGAGAGCCGAGGGGCGGGGGATAGTCGCGATAGAAACCTGGAATCCTAGGGATTTTAGTGGCTTTCCACACCAGCGCGTGGATGATAGGCCCTTTGGGGGTGGACCTGGCATGGTCATGATGGCGCCCCCGCTTCTGGCCTGCATCGCTGCAGCCCGCGTTGCCAATCCAGGGGCGCCGGTAGTCTACCTCTCCCCACAGGGGAAACCGTTAAGCCAGAAGGACCTGCAGGTCATGGCAGGCTGGCTAGGACTGATTCTGCTGGCGGGCCGATACGAGGGCATAGACGAGCGTGTCATGGGCGCCGTCGATGAGGAGTGGTCTATTGGGGATTACGTGCTGGCTGGCGGAGAACTGCCAGCCCTTGTCCTCATGGAAGGCTTGTCCCGCCTTCTTCCGGGTTTTCTTGGACATCCGGATTCGGCAGAAGAGGACAGCTTTTCCTCCTCTGGCCTTCTGGACTGCCCGCACTATACACGGCCAGAGTGGTGTAATGGGGAAGGGGTTCCAGATATTCTCCTTTCAGGAGATCATCGTCGCATTGCCCGCTGGCGTCACCAGCAGGCCCTGCTGCGTACCCGTATTCGGCGCCCGGACCTCTGGGCGGAGCGCAGCCTGACGCGAGAAGAGGAAATTCTCCTGAAGGAAGCGGATATGGCAGAAGGCAAATACTAGGGTTTGGTCAAGGAGCAGACGGTTTATGAATATCATCGACGAAATCAACAGGCAGCAGCTCAAAGCGGATTTTCCCGGTTTTGCTGCTGGAGACACGGTTGCCGTGCATGTCAGGGTCAAAGAGGGAGACCGCGAGCGGACCCAGATCTTTGAAGGTCTCTGCATCGCCCGGCGCAACCGTGGACTGCATTCCTCCTTTACCGTACGGAAGATTTCCAGTGGTGAAGGTGTAGAGCGGGTTTTCCCGGTCCATTCTCCGCTGGTGGTCAAGGTAGAGGTCAAGCGCCGCGGAGATGTGCGCCGTGCGAAGCTGTACTATCTGCGCGATCTTTCTGGCAAGGCTGCGCGAATCAAGGAAAAGCTGGGCTGATGCTTGGCGCACGGCCGGCGTCCCGGTCCCCGCTGCTGCGGGACTGGTATTCGGCGCCGTCGCATGAGCAGGACCGGATCTGGAATGGCCAGATCCAGAAACAGCTCCTTGGCGCACTTCTGCTGGAGTCTCTTGGCTGGGGATACGGTGCTGCCGGGGATCTGGACCGCACTTGGGCGTGGATTGACCATCTTTCCTTTTTGGCTGCCATGGAGAATTTTCCGGGGTCTTGGGTTGCAGGCGTTTTGGCATCAAGAGACCAGGATGGCAGACCTGTGGACTCCCGCACAGAAAGAGAGATCGGGCACTGGCTCGCAGTAGAACCCTCGGCTCCCATGCCGATCGACATGGAAGCCGATCTTCTTGCGCAAGGTATTGAAGATCGTGACGTGGAGCGGCTTCTTCCGCTCCTTGTGAGCATGGGGGCAGATCCGCAGGCGCGCCAGGTGGTGCTCGACAGGACAGCCCTGCGGATGGCTGAAGACAGTTATGGGGCGGGAGTGCGCAGCATACTCTTCCAGCAGTGGCGCCAGACGGCAGTTGCGCTACCATCTCCGCTGTTTGCGGCCGTCACCATTCTCTGCCTGCGCCTGCACTGGGATCTTCCACAAGGATGCTCCGTGGTAGTTCCGGAAGGCCGGGCCGAACGTCCGTTGAATGGTGGAAAGGCTCTCCTCCAAAGCGTGCGCGAGCGCGACCTGGTATCCTATATGGAGCATGTTCGGGCCATGGGAGACCAGCCCGTTGCCGCGCTTCGGCAGCTGTTTATTACGGTTGCGTTGATGATCCTGGAATATCCCGCAGGCCCGGGCCTGGAGGATTTGGGCAGGCTCTATCTCTGGCTTGGGTCGGTGCTTTCCCTCACCCATCAGAGCCTGCGCCGGGCGAGGCGAATCCTTTTCAGCGCCGCAGCAAGCATATTTTTTCATTCCGGCTGGACGTGCCAGCCGGAATGGCCTACCTACACCAGTCTGGCCACTTTTCGCCATGCCCTTCAGCAGGGAGAATCTCTGGAAATTCAGAAGGACTGGCAAAAAACCCTGTGGGCCCACTCTGGCAATGAGGATCCTAGTTCGTGGTGGAGGGCCAAAGCAGAACAGCACTACAAAGGGATGCACCCTGTTGCCGTCAGACCGCATGTAAGCTTCTGGGCTCTCTGGCAGCAGGCGCGGATGGCAGGACCACTGACAGGAGGCCCCCTGGCATGGATACATCCTTTGGTACTGCAGCGCCTGTCTCCGGTCTGACCGGGGACTTCTGCTACCAGTCAGAACTGGTTGGACAGCTGCGACTGAAATTCGGAAGTGGTTTTCTGAAAAGCTTGGTCTATTCTGAATCTGAAGAAGACGTGGCAGAGCAGGAGACTCAGTGTCTGCCCCTTGGACATCCGGTAGCAGTGGCCTTAGATGCCTATTTTTCAGGCGACCCGAGTTTTTCTGTACTCCTCCACAGAATCCCGCTAGATCGGCTTGCCGGGACCCCTTTCCAGAAGCGGGTCCGGGAGGCTCTCCTGTCCATTCCATATGGAGAAACAAGAAGCTACGGCCATTTGGCGGAAACTTTGGGCAGCAGCCCCCGGGCTGTCGGGCAGTCGTGCCGACGGAATCCGGTAGCCATTATTGTTCCCTGTCACCGGGTAATCCTTTCCAGCATGGAACCCGGAGGGTACGGAGGAAAGCGGAAGGGAGGAGTATGGGAGCGAAAGCTGGCCCTATTGCGGCATGAGGGGGTACCGTCATGACTGGCCTCGAAGTTTCCCGCTGTAACGGGGAAGACGTTGCCAGCTTTCTGGATGCCCTTTGGCTTGAAAAAAACCTTGCACAGAATACCCTGACCGCCTACGGACGGGATCTAAGGGAGCTTGGAGACTATCTTTACAGCAACGTAGGAGAAAGCCTGCGCGAGACAACTGCAGCCCATCTGGCCGGTTTTCTTGCGCAGAAAATTGCCGCAGGCCAGGCACTGCGGAGTGTGGCCCGCAAACTGTCCAGCATGCGAAGATTCTACAGCTATGCTTTACGCGAAGGGTGGATCGGAGATGATCCATCGGCATCCCTAGAACATCCTGGGCTGGGGCGGCATCTGCCTGTTGTTCCTGGCGAGTCAGATATCGAAAGCCTTCTGGCTGCTCCGGACCGCTCCACTCTTCTTGGCCTACGGGATGCCGCCATGATGGAGCTTCTCTACGCAACTGGCCTGCGGGTCTCGGAACTGGTTTCCCTGGGTCTGTCCCAGCTGGATCTGGAGGCAGGGCTGGTCAAGACGTTAGGGAAAGGCCGCAAGGAGCGTCTAGTGCCTGTGGGGGAAATTGCCCTTGAGGTTTTGCGCCAGTACCTGCGGGAAGCACGCGGTCCGATTCTGGGCAGCCATCTGGCGACAGCCGTTTTTGTAACCCGGCAGGGGAGCCGGATGACCCGCCAGCGATTCTGGCAGAACATCGTCCGGTACGCCGAGCTTGCAGGCTTGCGGGGCCATCTGTCTCCGCATAGCCTCCGGCATGCCTTCGCCACCCATCTTTTGGACCATGGGGCTGATTTGCGCAGTGTTCAGCTAATGCTGGGTCACGCACAGCTGAGCACGACAGAAATCTATACCCATATAGCTCAGGCGAGGCTCAAACTTCTGCACCGTAATCACCATCCCAGGGGATAGCCCTGTTCCGGGGATGCAGGTGTGGCGGCAGTAGTCAGGGCCTCAGGATTCCGCGTGGCTGCGGGAACCCTGCCCGTCACCTGGAAGACGGATTACTATAAAATGGCTGGCCTTCCCCTGCGCCAGCAGAAACGGGATGGGGGTTCGGGGCGGAAGGCTCGCTATCAGCCGTTTCAGCTGTTCAGGTGACCGAATATCGACTTGGTTGACCTGTTCTATAATCATGCCTGGCTGGATCCCGGCATTCTCGGCCACGCCTGCACGCACTTTTACTACTTCCACGCCGTGATCAATATGGAATTTCTGTGCCGCTGGCTTGGGGAGGGGGCGGACTTTCATCCCAAGTCTTTTAATATCAAATATATTATGTGGCATTTCTGGTTGCAGGTTTGCCATGCCTGCTTCATTGGAGACTGGAAGCGCGGTAACGGTTACGGGTAGCTGCTTTGCCTTTCCCTTATGGAGAATGCCGACCGTCACAGTGTTCCCAGGGTTGGTGCTGCCTACCAGTAGGGGTAGCTGGCCCACGTTGTATACGGGTTTCCCGTGGTAGGTGACAATAACATCGCCGGGATGCAGACCGGCGAGAGCGGCGGGGCTCCCTGGCACGACAGATGCCACCAGTGCGCCGACCGGTTCCTTGAGGTGCAAGGCTTCCGCCATATCCGGCGTAACGTTCTGAACCTCGACACCCAGATACCCAAATTGTATTGGACGGTGAGATTTAAGATCGTCAACCACTTTCATGACCGTATTGATGGGGATGGAAAAGGAAAGCCCCATGTAACCGCCACTGCTGGTATAGATCTGGTCGTTTATGCCGACTACCTGCCCCCACATATTGAAGAGAGGGCCACCCGAATTTCCAGGGTTTATTGGCACGTCACTCTGGATAAACGGAATGTATTCGTCGTCCGGCAGAGGCCTGTTGACAGCGCTGACTACCCCTTGGGTAACAGTGTTGAAAAAGCCGAAAGGGGCGCCAACGGCCAGCAGCCACTGGCCCACTCCAAGGTGGTTGGAATTTCCTATGGGGGCGGTGGGGAGATTTGTGGCGCCAATTTTCAGAAGGGCAGTGTCATAGCGGATGGAAAGGCCGACGATTTTCGCCCGGTAGGCTCTGTGGTTGGTAAGCGTAACGACAACATGCCGGGCGCCGCGAACGACGTGGGCAGCGGTGACGATATATCCATTCTGGTTGATAATGAATCCAGACCCAAGGGATTGCACCTTCTCATGGTGGGAATGGCCAGAAGTTGACGGGGGGAACTGCTGGAAAAAATGATAAAAGGGCGAGTCCGGAGGGAAAGGGTTATGTACTCTGGGTAGCGCTTTTTCCGAGGTACTGCTGATGTTGACGACTGAGGACCCATAACGGTCAATGATGGGGGTAAAGTCGGGCAGACTGACCAGGGGAGCTCCGTGATGGGAGGCCACTGCTGGGGCCGGAGCGAGGATGATGGGGGCCGGGGCTTTTGGCGCCGCCTCCGCGCAGCCGGTTATGACCATTGAAAGGCTGACTGCTGCGCAGGAAAAAATGCCGCGATAACGCGGGAATAAAGTTCTGGACGGGCAGCATTTCACAGTTGAGGCTCCTTAGATATGCAGTAGCAGGCAGTTTGGTTTTTCCGGCAGTGCCCTGGGCATGGGATTCTCTCTGCTGGCTTTTCTAGTAAAGGGCACGGGCAAGTTGGGTGCGAAAACTGTCAACCAGCGGATGGTCCTTGCCCAGCACGAGAAAAATTTTGAGCAATGTTTTCCGGGCAAGATCGTTCTGATAGTGGCGGTACTTCCGGACCATTTCGACCAGTTCCTCCATGGCTTTTTTCTCCTCGCCATGCATGAGGAGCTGCAGGGCAAGCTGGTGCATGGCCTGTGCCTGCTGACTGCCAGTGGTACTTCTGGCGGTCTTCTCAAGCTCTGCCATGCTTGGGGCGTTCCGGATTTCCTCAGAAAATTCCATCATTGCCTTGAGTGATTCCACGGGGTCTTCAAGCTGGAAAGCTGGGGACATGGCAGAGATCTGTTCCCGGACAGATTCGGTATGGCCAGCCCTGAGGAGCAGGCGGGCGAGCTCCAGTCGTGCCTGATCATTTCGCGGATTGACTTCCAGCGCTTTTTGAAGAAACGTCTGAGCTTCTTCAGTGCGCCCCGCTTCAGCTGCATCTACTCCCTGCCTACGGAATTCATCCCCCGCAGGAGGCACGATTTTCGAAAGAAACTGGCGCAAGGCATTTTCTGGAAGAGCCCCCGTAAATTCATCCACTGTGCGCCCGTCACGAAAAGCCTTTACTGCAGGAATGCCACGCACCTGGTACTGCCGGGACAGTTCCGGATTTTCGTCGGAATTGACCTTGGCAAGGAGGAAAGCACCACCCATTTCCAAGGCCAGTTTTTCCAGTACTGGGCCCAATGCCTTGCATGGTCCGCACCAAGGAGCCCAAAAATCAACCAGAACAGGCCGCCTGCGGGATTCTGCCAGAACGGCATCCTGAAAATCTGCCAGATTGACATCTATGACGAAGGCACTGGACGCCATTCTCTTTCACCCTTTCCTGGTCATAAATCCATGTGAACTTCGGTACACGCCATGTTAGGCTCCTAACTGGTGCAGCTCAATGTCTACCCGCCTTCGGATTTGCACTGTCGCTGAAGCCTGGCGGTTTCATCAAGATCCTGTGTGGCAGCCTGCGGCTAGCAATGTCTGTCCCCTTGCACAGCTTGATGCCGAACTTTGGCCACATGACCGGGAGGCGAGGCATTTCCGACTGCCCCCGTCATGCCTATCCCGGCATGCTGCATCTGTGTGGCCGCTCAAGGCAGCAAGCCATAGCCAGTGCAGACCGTCCGGTTGCCCACTGTTCTGCCACGGTGACGCCTGCAATCCCTGGAGCTGCAATTGTTGGCAAACCAAGGGGTAGCAGGCACCCGGAATCCTGCAGGCCTGCAACAACGCCTTTCGACAATAAACGAATCTGGTTCCAGTCAAGGGACCCTGGAGGATGGCTCCGCCACAGGGGCTATCCGGTGTGTGCTGTGGGTTGGCTGCCAACAGCCCTGCCCAGCCATGGGTTTTGCCATGTACAGACCTTAATTTTTATGGTCGGATGGATTCTGGCAGCACAATCTGGTGAACGTATAGAATCAAGTGGGCCAGACGCATCTGTTCCCGCAGCCTGGGAAGCCAGTGCATATCTATCTCCGCTATCGGATTCCCATCTGTGCACGCAAAAGCTCATTTTTGAGTTTGTATCCTGCCTTCACTAGAATGTCAAAAATCTGGGGCAGATGTTGGGGGAAGAATTTTGGGCTGGCAATGGGTCCACCGGATGGGTGGATGGGTAACCGGAGGTGCAGAAATTGTTGGCTCAGCTCCCCGTGTCTGGGTGGCTTTTGCCCTGCCTGCCCTTGCAGTGGCTGCTATCCCTTTTCCGAGCTGGCTAATGGATGCACTGTCCCCCCTAGGACTCCTCATTGGCCTGTATCTGGCGGGACACTGCGACGGCCAGACATACAGCAAGAAGCAGATCTGGCATGCACTGGAAGTCGCCGTCCTCTGGGGGATGCTGCTGGCTATTTTTGGGATGGTTTCCAGCTTTGGGCGGGATACAGTGATTATTGGAGCCATCCTTTCCGGGATCCATGGTGGGTGGCATGCCCAGGCAATAATGAGTGGCTTCTGGGGGTGGTGGTTTGGCTTCTGCGACCGTCTCAGCGACCTTGCGATGATGCCCTATTTCTGGTTTTCCCCCGCTTTTTTTGGTATTGCTCTGGCCCTGCACAAGGGACACGGATGGATTGAGGCAGAGATTGAAACCAGTCTTGCCCTGATTTTCCGCCAGGAACTGCGGGATCCTGTCATCGGCCTGTGGGGGATTCTGCTCGTTAGCAGCGTTCTTCTGCCCCGGTTTTCGCAGGTTTGGCTGGGATTGGTGGTCTGGATTTTGGGCCCTCCGATCATCCATGTGGCATACGAGGATATTTTTGCAAACAGGCAGAGGCCGCGCCGCAGGCGCGAAAAGGCGCGGATATCAGTACTGCAGGCCCGGCATCGGAAAGTCAGCGCATGATGAATGGAATTCATGGCGTGCCCTGGAATTTGCGCTTGTTCAGGGAGGAAGATCTTGCTAGTGTTGCGCGCATTTAGAGCTGTCTAAGGAGCCGTCATGTTTTCTAAATCCCTGAGTATCTCCGACTTCGATCCTGCGCTCTGGGGGGCCATGCAAGGCGAGACTCGGAGACAGGAAGAGCATGTGGAGCTGATCGCTTCCGAGAACTACGCAAGCCCAATGGTGATGGCTGCCCAAGGATCGGTCCTGACGAACAAGTATGCGGAGGGCTATCCGGGGAAGCGCTACTACGGTGGCTGCGAATATGTAGACGAGGTAGAAACGCTGGCCATAGACCGTGCGCTTCGGCTTTTTGGTGCGGAGCATGCCAATGTCCAGCCACATTCTGGTTCCCAGGCAAATCAGGCCGTATATTTTTCAGTGCTGAATCCCGGGGACAAAATCATGGGCATGAGTCTGGCACATGGAGGTCACCTGACCCATGGTGCCAAAGTCAACCTTTCGGGAAAAATTTTTGATGTGGTAGCTTATGGCGTCCGTGCCGGCGATGGACGTATTGACTACGATGCCATGGCGGAAATGGCCGAAATGGAACGGCCAAGGATGATCGTTGCAGGAGCCAGCGCATACTCCCGGACAATCGATTTCGCCCGCATTGGCGAAATTGCGAGGTCAGCTGGGGCGTACCTCCTTGTGGATATGGCGCATATTGCAGGTCTGGTGGCAGCCGGCCTGCATCCAAGCCCGGTACCCCATGCGGATTTTGTGACATCGACAACCCATAAGACCCTGCGTGGGCCAAGAGGTGGGCTCATTCTCTGCAGGAAAGAATACGCCAAAAAAATCAATTCTCTGATTTTCCCGGGAATTCAGGGGGGGCCGCTGATGCATGTGATCGCAGCCAAGGCTGTGGCCTTCCAGGAAGCGCTGCAGCCGGAATTCAGGAGCTATCAGGCCCAGGTTGTCGGCAATGCCCAGCGTTTGGCGGCCGTGCTGGCGGAGCGGGGTTATCACGCTGTTTCTGGGGGCACGGACAACCATCTTTTCCTGCTGAATCTCGGAGAAAAAATCACGGGGAAAGAAGCTGAAGAAGCCCTTGGACAGGCAAATATTACTGTCAACAAGAATGCTGTTCCCTTTGATACCCGGCCACCTGCTGTCACCAGCGGTATCCGTGTTGGTTCGCCGGCGGTCACTACCCGGGGGTTTCAGGAGGATGAGATGCTGGCTTTGGGGAAAGGGATCGCCGACGTCCTGGATGCCCCGGGAGATATCCAGGTGCTGGCCAATGTGAAGAAAGAAATGCTGGACTTGTGTCGGCGTTTCCCGGTTTATGGCTGACGGTGCACTGCCCATTCTGTAGCTTTGAAGATACGAGGGTCGTGGATTCCCGTCTGGCCGATGACGGGGAGACAGTGCGCCGCAGAAGAGAATGTCCCCAATGTGGCCAGCGTTTTACCACTTTTGAGCGCGCCGAGCTGACTTTTCCCATGGTGGTCAAGGCGGATGGGCGCCGCGAGCCCTACCGGCAGGAAAAACTTCAGGCCGGTCTTACCCGTGCACTCAGTAAAAGACCAGTTTCAACCGGACAGGTGGATACTGCCCTCCGGGATATAGAACGGCAAATCCGCAGCAGTGGGGAGCGGGAGATGCCGGCGCGTAGGATTGGAGACCTTGTCATGGCCGCATTGCGGCATCTGGATCCTGTAGCGTATGTGCGCTTTGCGTCTGTTTACCGGCGCTTTGAGGATGTCAATGCGTTCAGCGCTGAAATAGCCCGCCTGCAGGGGAATCCTGATTCCGAGGAGTCCGTTGATTCAACTCCAGACCATGATCACGGATGACGAAACCTATATGTCCGAGGCGCTTGCCATGGCAGAGGCCGGGCGTTTTTCTACCCATCCCAATCCCCGTGTGGGTGCCGTGGTTGTACAGGGAGGGCAGATTGTCGGACGGGGCGCCCACCTGTACGCAGGCGAACCGCATGCAGAGATTTTTGCCCTTTCGGAAGCCGGTATGGCCGCCACGGAAGCGACGCTGTATGTGACTCTAGAACCCTGCTGCCACCATGGCCGTACCTCCCCCTGTACAGACGCCATTATAGCTTCTGGGGTAAAACGGGTCGTCATTGGCATGGAAGACCCTAATCCACTGGTTTCCGGGAAAGGGATCTCTGCCCTGCGAGCTGCCGGGGTCGCAGTTGACGGGCCATGCCTGCCTGGCGTTGCAGCGGCTCTGAATCCTGGTTTTATCAGCCGGATGGCCAGGGGGCGGCCCTGGGTGCGTCTCAAACAGGCTGTCAGCCTGGATGGCAAGCTTGCCTTGGCGAGTGGCGAGAGTCACTGGCTGACAGGAAAGATAGCCCGGGAGGACGTCCAGAAAGAAAGGGCGCAGGCTAGCGCTATACTGGTGGGGGTTGGTACCGTCCTGGCTGACAACCCCCGCCTGGCACCGCGTACGAACCCAGCACCCGGACGCTTTCCTGTGAAGATCGTCTTGGATCCCCAGCTTCGCACACCGCCAGACGCGGCTCTTCTGCAAACACCTGGAGAAGTATGGATCCTGCACGTGGCGTCCGCACCCGGGGGGGCGGAAAAAGAGGCCCTGCTGCGTGCAGGGGCCCATCTTGTTGGACTGGAAGAGGATGGGCGAGGGAGAGGGATTGATCTTCACCACCTCATGGCTGTTCTAGCGGGACGCGAAATCAACGAGATTCTTGTAGAGGGGGGGAGGCAGATTGCCACCAGCCTTGTAGAAGGTGGGTTTGTGGATGAGTGGCTGATATATCTGGCACCGCTTGTCCTTGGGAAAGATGCACTGTCTTTGGTCGGCATGGGGCCATATGATTCGCTGTCTGCGGTGCCACGCTGGCGTGTGGAAGAGGTCCTCCGTTTGGGCGATGATGTAAAGCTGCGGCTCTCTCCAGGGAGGGATGGCTAGTGTTTACCGGAATTGTTGAGGCGGTTGGCCGTATCCGCGAGCAACAGGCCATGGGTGGAGACCAGCGGTTATGGATAGATGCCGGAGACTTGCCGCTGGTCGACGTGCGACTGGGAGACAGCATCTCTGTCTCGGGTGTGTGTCTGACAGTGGTAAATCTGGAGGCTAGGGCCTTTGCTGTGGATGTCTCCCGAGAAACCCTGCACCGAACGGTGCTTGGCAAACTGGGCCATGGAGCTCCAGTAAACCTGGAAAAGGCCCTACGATTGTCGGACCGACTGGGCGGGCATCTTGTCGCTGGCCATGTGGATGGTATTGGCCATCTGCGTACATTCCATCCATCCGGGAGATCCCTGATTTACCGTATTGAAGCTCCGGCAGAGCTGATGCGTTTCATTGCTACCAAGGGCAGTATTTGTGTTGACGGCATCAGTCTTACCGTCAATGCAGTTTTGGAAAGCAGTTTTGAGCTCAATCTTATTCCCCACAGTCTGGAAAAGACCACCGCCAGGTCCTGGAAGGTAGGCCAGAAGCTGAATCTTGAGGTCGATCTTCTGGCCCGCTATCTGGAGCAGCTTGCTGTAGTTTCCCGGTCAGATGGCGGTGTAGAATCTGTCTTCAGCGCCGCGGGCCTCGCCTCCAAAGGATATTCTGCATGACTGAGCCAGAAATCTGCCCAGCCGAAGAGATCATCTCGGAAATTGCAGCAGGACGGATGGCCATCCTGATGGACGATGAGGGGCGGGAGAATGAGGGCGACCTGATTATGGCCGCTGAATTTGCAACCCCCGATGCCATAAATTTCATGATACGCCATGCGCGCGGACTGGTTTGCCTTCCACTTACCCGCGAGCGCTGTAACCAGCTACGACTGCCCCAGATGGTCAGCTACAATACGGCCCAGCTCGGAACCGCTTTTACAGTTTCCATTGAGGCTGCAAGAGGAGTGACAACAGGAATTTCGGCAGCTGACAGGGCGACAACCATTCTTGCAGCAATTGCTGACAATGCTGGTCCCGACGATATTGTCATGCCTGGCCATGTCTTTCCCCTGACAGCCGAACCGGGAGGGGTTCTGGTCCGGGCTGGACATACAGAAGCAGCTGTTGATCTTGCCCGGCTGGCAGGCTGCAGGCCTGCGGGTGTGATCTGTGAGATACTGAACGAAAATGGGGAAATGGCCCGCCTCCCGGATCTGATTCCCTACGCCGCAAAGCATGGACTAAAAATTGGGACGATTGCCGATCTCATACGCTACCGTCTGGAACGGGAGAGAATTGTCGTGCGCGAGGCCTCTGGCCCCTGGCAGACTCCCTATGGCGAGTTCACCCTTCATTTCTATCGTGACTGGGTCACCCAGGAAACCCATTTTGCCCTCGTCAAGGGAGAAATAGACAGACAGCGAGAGCCGGTTCTGGTCCGTGTCCAGGTAGGCAAGTCGCTGACGGATCTCTTTCTTGGTGCGCAGGGGCCTGTAGCGAGGGCACTGGAACGGATCGAGAAAGAAGGTTCCGGCGTTTTGGTGTATCTTCAGCATGCCGAACTTCCCGGTTCCATCCGGGAACAGATTGATGCCCTTCCGCGGCTGCCCAGAGGCCCCGGCCAGGCAGGTGATAAAGGAAGGGTTCTCAGGACTTTTGGCATCGGTGCCCAGATACTGACCGACATAGGGGTACGCCGAGCGCTGGTACTTAGCGACAGCCATTTCCAGTACCGGGGAATCGCAGGTTTCGGACTGGAAATCGTAGGGCAGATACCATTTATGGAGCGGGAGAAATCAGCATGATGCAGCGGATTGAAGGCGCGCTGAAGGTCGAGTCTGGGCAGCGGTTTGCGCTTCTGGTTAGCCGGTTTAACGGCTTTATCACCCAGCAGCTGGAACATGGCGCGGTGGATGGCCTGAAACGGCATGGTGCGACCGAGGAACAGATTGATATTGTGTACAGTCCTGGTGCATATGAGATCCCACTGATTGCAAGGCAGGTGGCGCGCTCTGGCCGTTACGATGCCCTGATTTGCCTGGGCGCAGTGATACGGGGAAGTACCCCACATTTCGACTATGTAGCAGGAGAAGTGGCGAAAGGGATAGCCCAAGTGGGGCTGGAAACTGGGGTGCCTGTCGTGTTCGGAGTGCTGACCACAGACACTATAGAGCAGGCTATTGAACGGGCAGGCACCAAGGCTGGGAATAAGGGTTTTGATGCCGCCATGACGGCCATGGAAATGGTCCAGCTGCTGAAACAGATCTAGGAACATGAAATCTCCTAGCCGGCGCCATCTGGCCCGTGAAGCCCTAGTTCAGGCACTGTACCAGTGGCAGATCAATCCGGCATCCTGTGCGGACATTGCCACGCAGTTTCTTGGAGACCCGGATCGCCTGCAGAATGCGGACCGGGCATTCTTTGAAAAGGTCTGGGGTGGTATCTGCCCCCGTATTGCTGATCTTGACCCGGAAATTGCTTCTGTGGTGAGCGACCGGCGCTGGACTGACGAGATCAGCGAAGTCGAAAGGGCCATATTGCGTCTTGCGGCTTTTGAGCTGCGTCATCTCCCTGATACCCCATACCGGGTGGTAATTAACGAGGCGATAGAGCTTGGAAAGGCATTCGGCGCTGAGCAGGGTCACAGGTTCGTTAATGCTGTCCTGGACCGTCTGGCTGCAGAATGGCGGCTGACGGAGCGGCAGGCGAATGGCAGTGAAAGCCATGGCGCCGGGTAAGCTTCTGTTGCAAGGAACGGTTTCTATACATGTGCCGGGTGGTACAGAAGACCAGAAATGTTGATAGGGGGAATGGTAAGGTGTACGGGTTTGAAGCGGGGATCCAGAAGGTGGAAGGAAATCTGAGTGGTGGGTGGGGTTTTCCCCTGAATTTTCTTGTGCTGGCAGGAGTGGTACTTCCAATATTTGTTTTTTCGCCTGTGCACGCAGGTGCCTTCCAAAAAAATCAGGGAGTTGTGACAGAGGCTTCCTCCTCCAGTCTCACGACTGTGAGACTGGAAAACAGTATAGGAACTCGTTGTGCACTTGGGGATGGAGTTCCCCAAAACTATGTCGTGGCCGCCCAGTGGTTCAGAAAGGCGGCGCATCACGGTTATGCGAAGGCAGAATACAATCTGGGCAGCCAGTACTATTTTGGCCAGGGTGTAAAGCAGAATTATGCCCGGGCAGCCTACTGGTGGAAGCAAGCGGCCTGGCAGGATATTGGGGCTGCCCAATACAATTTGGGGAATCTTTACTATTTTGGGAAAGGGGTTCCCAGAAATTCAGAGAAGGCTGCCTTCTGGTGGCGGAAAGCAGCTGGAAAAGGGGTTCTCCAAGCCAGGAAAAATCTTGCCATTTTGAAAAATGCAGGGAGTAAGTGATCTGCATCCTAGGGACGGCCCCCAAGAAGGGGGTTGGCTGTGTCATCTTGGGATGTCTTCACTAGGGGTACTGTCCGTTCGGGTTTGTGTGGCTTTCGCAAGCCTGGACTGGAGGAGTGCGTATTCATTCTCCAGCGACTCGCGTTTCCCA
The DNA here is from genome assembly GCA_027365525.1 of Acidithiobacillus sp. GTDB lineage: Bacteria > Pseudomonadota > Gammaproteobacteria > Acidithiobacillales > Acidithiobacillaceae > Igneacidithiobacillus. The sequence goes on along the minus strand of DAHXMJ010000014.1, from coordinate 3,924 downwards.
GTTTCTGCTGCCAGCCGGCTTTCGAGTTCGGAAATTTGGCGGCTACACCGGCGTATCCGCCAGAGGCCGTGCAGGAAAGACGGAAGGTAGCCGAGCAGGCTTGCCAGAATCCCTGAAAGAAAACCTGCGAGAATCACTACACCCAAAGACTGCAGGAAGGAATAGCCAAGGAACTGTACGGTTACGGAGCCACTGTTCTCGGCTGCAAAAGCGACTGCAACGACAGCTATTACAAACGAAGCAAGTATCCACATCTCAATCTATACCCCCTTTGTGGTTACCTCTCAGGTACGTAGTTCCGGCGCATCCATGTGACCAGTAGCCAGCCAAGCAGTGGCGCGATGATCAGCCAGATCCAGATAGGGAGATCCATGACCGTATGATTCAGGCGATGCTCCAGTGCAAGGATGATTGCGGAAGAAACAAGAATGGATGCGGTACCACCTATCAGGGCCAGCCGACTGAACCCTTTACGGATTTCAGAACGGATCCCCTCAAGGGTGTCGCTTTGCAGGGCAAGTGGCATTTCTCCCCGATGTGTTCTTAGCAGGATACCGTGGAGAAGTTCAGGTATTTCGGGAAAAACCAGACCCCATTGTGGGACATGTTTCTGGAGTTCAAGCCACCATGCCTGGGGACCACGCTGCCGGCTGAGCCAGTCGCGGAGGAGCGGGGTGGCTACCTCCCAGATGTTCAGGGAGGGATTGAAATCTCGGGCGATTCCTTCCACATTTACTAGGGTTTTTTGCAGCAGGAGTAGCTGGGGCTGGGTCTGCATTTGGAACTGTCGGGTTGTCTGAAACAGGCGCAGGAGCAGTTGTGCAACCGATATTTCATTAAGGGGCTTTTCGAAAACCGGTTCGGCGATGGCCCGGATGGCAGTTTCAAAATCCTGTATGTTTGTATTGCCAGGAACCCACCCAGCTTCCACATGGGCTTCTGCAACACGGCGGTAGTCACGATTAAAGAAAGCCACCATGTTTTCTGCAAGGTAATGCTGGCTACCAGCATCCAGACTGCCCATGATTCCGAAGTCGACAGCAATGAAACGTCCGTTTCGAGGATCAATAAAAATATTTCCAGGATGCATGTCGGCATGGAAAAAGGAGTCACGAAAAACCTGTCTGAAGAATATCTCGGCTGCGCGACGGGAAAGCTGGTCAAAATTGATGCCGGCTGCCCTGAGGGCCTCCCGCTGACCAATCTGTATGCCTTCTATGCGCTCCATCACCAGTACTTCAGAAGTGCAGTAATCCCAATATACTTCAGGAACATAGAGAAGATCTGGTTCTTTGTCGAAATTGCGGCGCAGCTGGCTCGCATTTGCAGCTTCCCGCAGGAGGTCCAGTTCCCCCAGAAGCGTCTTGGCATACTCGGCCACTACGGCTTTGGCACGGAGACGCCGACCTTCCTGTGAATAGCGCTCGGCCAGATCAGCCAGCCAGGCAAGAATGCCAAGATCTTGGTCGATGATCCGGCGGAGTCCGGGTCTGCGGATTTTTACCGCCACTGGACGTCCATCCAGAAGAATTCCAAAATGGACCTGGGCAATGGAAGCTGCCGCTGCAGCCTCCGGTTCGAATTGAGTGAATATATCTTCAAGAGGCTTGTGCAGGGAAGAAGCCACTATGTCGCGGGCTTTCTCTGACGCGAAGGGCTGTACAGCATCCTGCAGTCTTGCAAGCTCTAGAGTAATGTTGTCGGGCAGCAGATCGCGCCGCGTAGAAAGCATCTGCCCAAACTTGATGAAGGTAGGGCCCAGATCCTCAAGCGCCATCCGGAGCCTTGTTCCAAACGTACCTTGGGGATGGGGTGCGAGCCAGCTGATCGGGTTGGCCTTGAGCAGTGCCTGATAGGGTTTGAGGAGGGGGAGAAAATACAGGACTTCGTCCAGTCGGTAGCGGGCAAGGACGCGGGTGATTTCAAGAATGCGGAGTATTCGCAGGTAGGACTGATACATGCGCCCCATTCTAGCATGCCGGGCTGGAAAGGGATAAAGAAATTAAGAAAAGGGGCCCCTTGCGGTGCCCCTGCCTGCAGGAAACTGGCAGTTTTGACAATTACTTTTCGACTGTTTTCTGCACCTTGACAGTTGAGTTAATTTCTACGCGCTGGTTGAGAAACCGTCCCTGCGGGGTTGCATTGGTGGCTACAGGATTATTATATGAATGGCCTTTAAGAATCATGCGGGCCGGGCTAACGCCGTGCTGCTCGAGATATTTGGCCACACTTCCTGCCCGTTTCCTGGACAGTTTCAGGTTATAGGCGTAACTGCCAACCTTGCTGCAGTAGCCGTTAACATCCAGCACCGCCTCGGGATGGTTTTTGGAGAAGGCGGCCACTTCGTCCAGAACCCTGATATCGCGGCTGAGCAGTTTGTAGGAATTAAACTGAAAATTGATCCCGGTAATGGTGATGGGCTTGCTCACAAGAACAGTCTGCTCTACTGGAGCTATGGGTGCAGGGGCTGCCGGGATTGTTTTGGCTGGCACTGGTGCGGCTGCTACAGGTACAGTTTTTGGTGCACAGTAGGCTGGAATCGGCCCATTAGTGACCGGCCGACCACCACGTACACACTGGCCATTTTCCGTAACTACCGGTTTCCCCTGACCGTCGATGGCGTAACCATTATACCCTTCGGCAAATGCCGTTGTACCGGAAAAGCTGGCCACCATGGAAACCATAACCACTAGGCGCGTGCTGATGGACTTCATTTTTTACCCTCCTCATCACATCTATTGGCCCGCTGCCAGGCGGGCTTAGCGGGATTCTATATTTTAGTAGAATGTTGTAAAACGACAACGAAGTCAAGGGAAATGTTGGTTTTGGGAGGCTTTCGGCTTTCTGATATGAGGGTAGACGCCTGAGCGCGCGTGATGCAAGGTTTGATCTTTATCCGGAATGGAAACAGCGAGCTTGGAGCATAAGCAGGTGGAGCGGTACAGCCGGCCGGGATTGTTAAGCGGGCCCTTATGGTGCCTAGGCGACACCGTGATATCCTGTGTCCTATGGCAAGGATTGGTGTACGCAGTTTGACGGTGGAAGGCTGGCAGATGCTCCGGCAGAGGGTGGTGCCAAGTCTGCGCAGGCAGTTGGAGGCGATGGTGCAGGTGCTGGCTCCAGGGTGCTTTGCGAACGGCTGGCGACTTTTTCCCAGTTGGTGCCACCCGGGAAAAAGATTGACTTTGCCTCTAACGTCGCGGTTTTCCAGCGATCTAAATCGTGCGTGTTTCACTGGCCGGAGTACCCAAATCCGGCCCTGATTGCCTTCACGGGCGTCTTTCGCTTTCTTTCTTAAAAAAGCGGGGACTCCGGAAGCTGGTTCTCCCGCTTTTGAAGGCCGCGACTATCACCTTCTGGTGGTCCCCAACTTGTAGTCTGCCGTCAGTCGCGTTTCTCATTGGAAGGGGCTGTTGGTTGACAGGGGTGAGGCATTGGCAGGATAATGCGCTGCTACCGTAGGAGGGGTTCCCGAGCGGTCAAAGGGATCAGACTGTAAATCTGACGGCTCTGCCTTCGGAGGTTCGAATCCTCCCCCCTCCACCAGATTATAAATTGCTGTAAGGTTGTCGGCCTCGGCCATGCGGGTGTAGTTCAATGGTAGAACCTCAGCCTTCCAAGCTGATGGTGTGGGTTCGATTCCCATCACCCGCTCCAAATGCAGGCCCACATAGCTCAGTAGGTAGAGCACTTCCTTGGTAAGGAAGAGGTCACCGGTTCAAATCCGGTTGTGGGCTCCATTTTCGTCGTATCTTTTAGGGTCTGGCTTTTTGGAGAGGGTCTGATGTCCAAGGGAAAGTTTGAGCGGACGAAGCCGCATGTAAATGTGGGGACGATTGGTCATGTGGACCATGGCAAGACTACGTTGACGGCGGCGCTGACGAAGGTGCTGTCGGCGAAGTTTGGTGGTGAGGTTCGTGCTTA
>DAHXMJ010000059.1 GCA_027365525.1 Acidithiobacillus sp. | reverse complement strand
GGCGCTCCAGCAGCCTTGCGCAGATCCAGGTCAATCTGGTGCCGCGGGGGGAGCGTCCCCTGTCCCATCAGATTGCCGTTGCGGTATACCATGCCCTGAAGCCGGTGCGGGAACGCTTTCGCGGGACGGTCCTCAAAATTTTTGAGGTGCCACCCGGACCTCCCGTCCGGGCGCAGGTTGTGGCCGAAATATATGGGCCCAGTTACGCCAGGCTGCGCCAGCTGGCCGGCAGGGTGGAGGGATATTTCCGCCGGGTGTACCACATGGTCAATGTGGACGATTCGGTAACGGCCCCGGTAGTGGAATACAGCATCCATGTGGACCGCCAGAAGGCCCTGCTGGCCGGTGTGGCGCCTGCAGGGATTGCCGGACTGGTCAAGAACTACATTGCCGGTTCCACCGTCGGAACCATGGATGTTCGGGGAAGCCGGGAACCGGTGGATATTGTGCTGCGCCTTCCTCCCGGAGACCGGGCCTGGCGGAGCCAGATTCTGGATCTCCAGATCCGCAACCGGCAGGGCCTGGAGATCCCGCTTTCCTCCCTTGTCCGGATTGAAACCAGGCAAGTGGCCCAACCGGTCAATGACCGTGACCAGCACAGGGTGGTCTATGTAACGGGGGACCTGCTGGGTTCCAGTCCGGTATACGCAGTGCTGAGCCTCAACCACTGGCTGGATGGCAGAACTCTTGATGGAGTCCGTCTGACGACGGGCAATCTGGGTTTTGTACCCGCCCAGCCCAGGGGCATTACCCACTACCAGATTCTCTGGGGCGGAGACATGCGCCTGACCCTGGATGTGTTCCGCGATCTCGGCGCAGCTTTCATCGTTGCCCTGGCATTCATCTATCTCATGCTGGTGGCGTACTACCAGTCTTTTGTCATGCCGGCCATAGTTATGGGGGCCATCCCGCTGACCCTGGTAGGCGTGTTTCCAGGGCACTGGCTCCTCGGAACACCGTTCAACGCGACGTCCATGATAGGTGTTATTGCCCTGGCAGGAGTCGTAGTGCGAAATTCCCTTCTGCTCATCGATTTCATCATCGAGTACCGGAAAAAGGGGTATTCTCTGGAGGAGGCCGTCCTGGAAGCCGGGGCCGTCCGTTTCCGTCCCATACTGCTGACCGCGCTCGCCATCATGCTGGGATCAGCGATGATGGTAACCGACCCGGTGTTTGGAGGACTTGCGGTCTCCTTGATTTTCGGTACATTCGCTTCCACGATGTTAACACTGGTTGTCATTCCGCTGCTCTACTATCTCTGGGAGCAGCATCTTGAACGGAGAACGCAAGGAGTATCCTGAACATGAACACGGAACGGGTGGTAAGAATTGTTGCCGGTATCTTTGTGCTGGTGAGCGTCCTGCTGGGCGCGCCGGCAAGCCCGGTTTTTGTAAGCGGGTGGTTTCTGGCCTTCACCCTGTTTGTGGGCTTCAATCTCCTGCAGAGTGGCTTCAGCTGTTTCTGCCCCCTTGAAAATGTGCTGGTCCGAATGGGTGTGCCCGATGTGCGCACCTGCAGGAAATAGGCCATGCACGGACTGGAAGAATTCCTGTCGGCCAACTGGATGGTTCTGCTGGCTGCGGCAGTATTTGTAGTGCTGGTTCTCCGCGCTCCTCTCATGAGAAAGCTGTCGGGGATCGAGGAAATTGCGCCAGAAAAGGCTGTACAGCTGATCAACCAGCAGGATGCCATGGTGATTGATGTCCGGGAACAGCAGGAGTGGTCGGGCGGCCACCTCCCCGGTGCCCGGCACATTCCTCTCGGTGACTTGCAGAAATACCTGAAGGACATGGAGCAGCACCACGACCGCCATGTCATCTGCCAGTGTGCCAGTGGCATGCGCTCTGCCAGGGCGGCCGCCACACTGCGCAAGGCCGGCTTCGAGCGGGTATACAGCCTGCGGGGGGGGATCCACGCATGGAAAGACGCCGGGCTTCCGGTGGAGAAATAATGGCGTTTACCGAGAAGCGGCAGGTGCGCATGTATGCCACCAGAAGCTGCCCATACTGCCACAGGGCCGAGGCGCTTCTGGGCCGGAAGGGAGTCTCTCTCCACATTCTGCTTGTGGACCACAATCCTTCACTGCGCCTCGAAATGGCACGGCTGTCAGGCGGGAAGCGCACGGTACCGCAGATTTTTATCGGTGGCCAGCATATCGGTGGATTCGATGACCTGTCTGCCCTGGACCGTAATGGCGTTCTTGACCGGATGCTGGGAATTGCGGATTCCTGAAAGGAGCCTGAAATGCATCTCGTCTGTCCCAAGTGTGGTGCTCTCAACAGTGTCCCCCCGGAGCGGCTGGGAGACCGGCCCAAATGCGGAAAATGCCACTCCCCGCTGCTGCCGGACCACCCGGTGGCCCTGTCCGGTGAACGTTTCCAGCAGTATGTGCAGAAGAGCACTCTTCCGGTGATTGTGGATTTCTGGGCGTCGTGGTGTAGCCCCTGCCGGATGATGGCCCCCCAGTTCGAACAGGCCGCGCGCCAGATGCAGGGCCGCTGCCTCTTTGCCAAGCTCGATACCGAAGAGGACAGCCAGACGGCAGCCCAGTACCAGATCCGTTCCATCCCGACCATGATCCTGTTCCGGGGAGGATTTGAAAAGGCAAGACAGGGTGGTGCCATGGGTGCTGCCGACATTGTGCGCTGGCTTGGCGGACAGGGGGTCTGATGCCATGCTGGTGATGCCACAGAAGCAGACGCTGGCCGGCTGGGGGCTGGAGGGAACCCCGGTTTTCCGATCTCCCAGTCTGGCCTCACGGGTGCCGGGTTCATTCTCGCTACGCTGCCAGACACTCCCTTCCGGGAGATGCCGGGCCTGTGCCTCGAGCTGCGCATGAAAGCCGCCGTGATCCAGATGGTTTCTGGGGACCGGCTGGACAGAAACCTCGTCGAGGCAGAGGACCTGCTGGCACAGGCCGCACAGGCCGGTGCAGAACTCGCACTTCTCCCGGAGAACTTTGCGCTGATGGGACAGGGAGAAACGGACAAACTGGCAATCATGGAAACCCCGCGCGGAGAGGGGCCCATCCAGTCCTGGCTTTCGGCCCAGGCCCGGGAGAAGGGACTCTGGCTGTTTGGAGGGAGCCTCCCCCTGGCCGCAGAAGCCGGCCGCTGCCATGCGAGCCTGCTGGTGCATGACCCCTCGGGCCAGTGCATCTGCCGCTACGACAAGATCCATCTCTTTGATGTGGACCTGCCGGGCGGAGAAAGCTACCGCGAGTCCCGGACAATCCAGCCCGGCACGAAACCTGTCCGGGCGCCAACACCGTGGGGAGACGCCGGACTGTCTATCTGTTACGACCTGCGTTTTCCTGAACTGTACCGCCAGTATGGCGGGGTGTCCTTTCTCATGGTTCCCAGCGCCTTTACCGCGCAGACCGGACAGGCCCACTGGGAGGTGCTGCTCCGGGCACGTGCCGTCGAAAACCAGGCCTTTGTGCTTGGCGCAAACCAGGGAGGACTTCATGCAAACGGGCGCTGGACCTACGGAAGGAGCATGATTGTGGATCCCTGGGGAAACATTCTGGCCCAGCTGGGGCAGGGGCCAGGATGGATTCTGGCCGAATGTGATCTGGGCCAGATGCACCAGCTGCGAAGCAGTCTCCCTGCCCTGCAGCACCGGGTCCTGGATGTGGGCCGTCCGCCTCACCAGGAAATGTAGGCATATCCCTTTTTCTGGAGTTCTATAAGGTCAAGGGCGCCACTGACAACTGGCCTGGCCACATGGACCAGATCTGTCCGCTCCAGCCTGACGGTTTTTATGGTCTGCAGACAGGCGTTGAATACCACCCCATACATGGAAAGGCTGGAAACCTGCTCATGGATGAAGGGTTCGTACTGGTGGCGGTTTTTTTCCTTCCGGACCAACAGCCAGATGCCAGGTCCAAAGCAGTCGATGACAATGTCGACGTCATTGTTGTAGTGCTGCAGAACCACGGCAGCGCTGTGAAGGATTTCCTTGATATAGTCCGGGTCTGACTGGTTGAGCTGGTAGACGACCCGGTTTTGCGACGGACCTCTCATGCCCATGCCAAAGCCCTCGGCGTGGGCCAGTCCGGACAGGCTTCCAGCGCCTGCGGTGGCCAGCAGGCCACCGAGAAACCGCCTGCGAGAATGGTTTTTGCCTTCCGGCATGCTATCCTCCTTCGTGTTTGCCTGGAACGGGAAGTATCCTAGCAATAAATGGGCCGTGAATGCGGTCTTGTACCGGAACATCCTGCAAGGAACCCCCGGAGAGCATCCATATGCGACAGTTTAACCGCGATTTCTTCCGCGATCTCTGGAAAATGGCCCGGCCATACTGGCAGGAGTCGGAAGAGCGTTCGCTGGCCTGGGGGGTTTCCGCCCTGATCATTTTCCTGAATCTTTTTATGGTCTTCATTTCCTACCGCATCACCGAGTGGTATGCGGTATTCTGGAATGCACTGCAGCGGTTTGATTCCCCGGCGGCGTGGACACAGCTGGCAATTTTTGTAGGGCTGGCGACCGCTTATATTGTTGCTGCAGTCCTACAGACTTTTTTTACCCAGATGCTGGAGATCCGCTGGCGGCGCTGGCTCACCTACCACTATCTGGACGACTGGCTTGCCCGGGGGACCTACTATCACATGCAGGTTCTTGGGGACGGAACCGACAATCCGGACCAGCGTATCAGTGAGGACCTCGCCTCTTTCACGAGCCAGACCCTCAATATCGTCATTGGCCTGCTCAGTTCTATTACGACCCTGTTCGCCTTCATTTTCATGCTCTGGGAACTGTCCTCCCAGATTACCATTCCCTGGGATGGACAGACCTTCCAGATTCCTGGATATCTTGTGTGGGCTGCACTGATCTATTCGGTTTTTGGTACGCTGGTGACCGCCTGGATCGGCCGGCCGCTGATAAAGCTCAATTTCAATCAGGAGCGTTTTCAGGCCGACTTCCGTTTCAGCATGATGCGGCTGCGCGAAAACAGCGAAAGCGTGGCCCTGTATGGTGGGGAAAACGAGGAGCGTCTGCATTTCCTGCGCCGTTTTGCCGAAGTGTATGCAAATTTCTGGCGCATTATCTGGCGGAGTATGAGGCTGAACTGGTGGACATCTGGCTACGGCCAGGCAGCCATCATTTTCCCCATTCTGGTCAGCCTTCCGGCGTATTTTGTCAACCGGGCCATTGGTATTGGTGGGTTGCAGCAGATCGCATCGGCGTTCAGCCAGGTACAGGGAGCGCTTTCCTTCATTGTCAGCAGTTACGCCATTCTTGCAAGCTGGCATGCTGTTGTGGACCGGTTACGGTTTTTCCACCAGTCAATGGAAGAGGTCCGGCAGATACAGGACCACCACTACCATATCGTCCGCAGTGAGTCTGACCACCTCGAAGTCCATGGGCTGAACGTACGGCTGCCAAACGGCAGGGTGCTGGTGCGCGGGCTGGAGCTTTCCGTCCGGCCAGGGGAGCATCTTCTCGTAATGGGGCCTTCCGGCAGCGGAAAAAGTACTCTAGTCAGGGCCTTGGCCGGGATCTGGCCATTTGGGGAAGGAAGTGTGGGTCTGCCTATGGGGGAGCATCCCCTTTTTCTCCCCCAGAGGCCCTACCTGCCCATGGGCAGCCTGCGGGATGTTCTGGTCTACCCATATGGGCTTCCGGAGGGACTGCAGGAGGAGAGGCTTCAGCAGATACTGGTGGATGTAGGCATGTCGGGGCTGGCAGACAGTCTCGAAGAACAGAAACTCTGGTCCCATATCCTCTCGCTTGGCGAACAGCAGCGCCTGGCCTTTGCCCGCATTCTGGTCCACCGTCCGCGCTGGCTTTTTCTGGATGAGGCCACTTCGGCCCTGGATGAGCCTGCCGAAGAGGATCTCTATCGCCTGATTGCCGGACGTCTTCCCGGGACTGCAGTTATCAGCGTGGGCCACCGGTCAAGCCTTCTGCGCTATCACCGGGGATGCCTGCGGCTGCTGGGAGATGGGGAGGGTTCCTGGCGGGTCGAGGATGTAGCACCAGCCGGCGGAAACGCTCCTGTCTGGGGCGCGCTGTCCCACGCGTAATTCCCGTTTTTCTGCACACCATAAAAGGAGTTGTATCATGGCCATGACAGGAATGGATTTGCCCCTGGGGACCCCGCTACCCGATTTCGACCTTCCCCATGGAGGTGCTCCGGGACGCTGGAGTACGGCACAGCGTCCTGCAGGGAAGCCCCTTCTGGTCCTGTTTATCTGCAACCACTGTCCCTACGTGATCCACATATCGAAAAAACTTGGAGAACTGTCCGGGGAATGGCAGGGACGGGGCCTGGAAGTTGTCGCCATCAACAGCAATGATCCGGAAACCTATCCGGATGATGCGCCGGAAAAAATGGTGGGGGAGGCCGCCCGGGCCGGATATCGCTTTCCCTACCTGTTTGATGCCGACCAGTCTGTGGCGAAAGCTTTCCATGCTGTCTGTACGCCTGACATTTTCCTGTTTGATGCCCAGGGGAAGCTGTTTTACCACGGACAGTTTGATGCCAGCCGGCCAAAAAATGATTTACCTGTAACGGGGGAGGATCTTTCGGCTGCCGTGAACGCCGTCCTTGCCGGCGCGCAGACGCCAGCCAGTGTATCCCCCTGCATGGGCTGCAGTATCAAATGGCGGGCAGGAAATGCCCCGGAGGACTGATCCCCCGCTTTTCTACCGGCCGAAAAACTGCTGGTGGCCAATCTGAGAGAAACAGGCAGGTGCCGGACCTGTTTTCGGGAGTGGCAGTAGCTGGCTGTACCCGCTACTGCGCCAAGCCGGGGATTTTCCCTGTGCCCCTGCGGTGGTCCGTGAATCCGTGTAGTTTTCCGGAAGATGATTGCCGGATCACTGCCGCACCCAGTTCACAATGGGCCGGATTCTGGCAGGCTGGGACGGGGCCTCCAGCCGCGGTGCGGCCTGGCCGGAATTGTCCAGGATGGTCAGTGAAACAGGGAACGCAACAGGCTGGGATAAAAGGACTTCCGTTCCCCCGAAAAGACGGTTCTGGCCTGCTGCTGGTGACGCAGGTGTGCCAACCGTTTCTGGAGTTCCCGCTTGATCCTCTGTCTCTCGTGCTCTGCCATGAAAGAGTGGTAGCTTGGGAAATGTCTCACCCGCCGAAGGGCGGCCAACAGCTTGGTCCGGTTTTCCATGGGTGCCTCCTCCTGTTCGGGAAGACATAAGGCAATTTGCATGCCATAAATTTTAATTATTTTAAATCAATGAAGTATGAAAATGTTGTGAGAATATCTTATGGAAAACTGTTGTTTTTCGACGACATTCTGGACAGCTAGTGGCGGCGGAATGCATCGACGATGAGCATAATGGCGCCGATACTGATGGCGCTGTCTGCAATATTGAAATAGGGCCAATAAAGCGCACCCCAATGGGCCCCAATATAATCGACCACGTAGCCCAGACGGATTCGGTCCGCCAGGTTCCCCAGGGCACCTCCCAGGATGAGGGCAATCGCGATGGCGGTCCAGTCAGAACCTTTTTTCAGGCGTCGCAAAATGGCTACAAGGACAATGCTTACCAGAACTGCAGCGAAAATCAGTGCCCATCTTTGCCAGCCGCCTGCTCCGGCGAGAAAGCTGAAAGCCGCTCCGGTATTGTGGAGCAGTCGCAGGTTAAGAAGCCCCGGGATGAGTACGATTCCTTGACCCACACGCCAGATATGGCTAAGCCAGAATTTGACGCCCTGGTCCAGCAGAAAGACAGCCAGGGAAAACCAGAGGTAGCGCAGCATCAGCAGTACTCCCTTTTTTCGCCACTGGTGGTTTCCAGATTCTTCACGCAGCGGTCGCAAAGCTCTGGATGGGCGGCATGTCGGCCAATCTCGCTGCGACGGTGCCAGCACCGTACGCACTTTGCTGCCCCGGAAGGTTCTACGGCAACCCGCACCCCCGGAAGGATTTCCACGGAGGTACCGTCTGCAGCTTCCAGAGAAGTGATCTCCAGTCCGGAGCAGAGCAGATAAAACCGCAGTTCATCCGCAAGGGGAGAGAGAAAATCCCGCCAGTTCTGGTCCGCGTGGATCCGGATGCAGGCATCCAGGGAAGTGCCGATGCGTTTTTCCTGGCGCAGAATTTCCAGCCGGCCATTGATTCCTTCACGCAGAAGGGCTACACGCTGCCAGCGGTTCTCCAGCACGCTGGCAGCGGGAATTGCAGGAAATTCTGGATAGAGGGCAAAAAAGACACTGGGGGTACTGCGGCCAGGCAGATGCTGCCAGATTTCTTCCGCCGTGAAGCTCAGAATCGGTGCCATCCAGACCAGCATGGCCTCCAGAATCTGGTACAGGACCGTCTGGGCAGAGCGTCTTGCCCGGGAACCTGCGGGGAGCGTATATAGACGGTCTTTCAGGACCTCCAGGTAAAGTCCGCCCAGGTCTACCGCGCAGAAATTGTGCAGGATCTGTACCACCCGGTGAAACTGGTATTCCTGGTAAGCGTCCTGTACCTGATTCTGCACGGTGCCAGTACGCAGAAGCATCCAGCGGTCCAGCTCAAGCAGCTGGCCTGCAGGCAGGGCATCGCGTTCCGCGTCAAAATCGAAGGTGTTCCCCAGAATGTAGCGTGCCGTATTGCGTATGCGCCGGTAGCTGTCGCCAAGGCGCTGCAGGATGGAATCGGAAATGGGGATTTCGCCGCGATAGTCTTCCGAAGCGACCCAGAGCCGCAGGATATCGGCCCCAAACCGGTCGATGATTTCCTGGGGGGCAATGACATTGCCCAGCGACTTGCTCATTTTCCGACCTTCGCCGTCCACGGTAAAACCATGGGTGAGCACAGTCCGGTATGGGGCACGGTTGCGGGTGCCTACGGATTCCAGCAGGGAAGACTGGAACCAGCCACGGTGCTGGTCGGATCCTTCGAGATAGAGATCTGCCGGACTGGACAGTTCAGCGCGGCGTTCCAGGACAAAGGCATGGGTGCAGCCGGAATCAAACCAGACATCCAGGATATCGGTCACCTTGGCGAATTCCCGGTGTCCACACTGGCTGCAGGATCTCTCTCCGGTTCCCAGAAACTGGCCATCTGGAGAACTGAACCAGGCATCCACGCCGTTTTCTTCCACCGCAAGTGCAATCCTGGCGAACAGTTCCGGATCGCGGAGTGGCTCTCCACACTGTCTGCAGGCAAAAACTGCAATGGGTACCCCCCAGGCCCGCTGCCGGGAAATGCACCAGTCCTGCCGCTGTCCCACCATCTGGCGGATCCGCTCCCGTCCCCAGTCTGGAATCCACCGCGTACTGTCAATGGCCGCAAGGGCCTTCTGGCGGAGTCCGTGGTCTTCCATGCTGATGAACCACTGTGGGGTGGCCCTGAACAGCAGGGGGGTTTTGTGCCGCCAGCAGTGGGGAAAGGCGTGAACCAGTTTTTCTTCGTGGACCAGTTTTCCCAGATCATGGAGAAGGGCGGGAATCCTCTGGTTGGCCTCCCGGGTATTCAGCCCCCCCAAACCGTGCTCCAGGTCTTCCCGGTACCTTCCGCTGCCGAGGAGCGGGGTTTCCACGGGAAGATGGTAGTGACGTCCGGCCTGGTAGTCTTCCACGCCATGGGCCGGAGCCGTATGCACGCATCCGGTTCCGGCTTCCACCGTAACATGTTCCCCCAGAATCACCGGTACAGTACGGTCTTCGAAAGGATGCCGTAACTGCAGGCCTTCGAGAGCCCGGCCCGCGAAGCGTGCCAGGGGGGCCACTAGAGGGTGCCCGTAGCGGGCCAGGGCACTGGCGGACAGCGGTTCGGCAAGAATCAGGTGCCGGGAGCCGGCGGCGACCAGCACATAGAGATATTCCGGATGCAGGGCAACGGCCTGATTGGCTGGCAGGGTCCATGGGGTGGTTGTCCAGATGGCCACATCGGCGGAAACCGGGCGGGAAAGGCCAAGCCTTCCTGCCAGATCTTCTGGATTGGCAACGGCGAACGCCACATCAATGGCAGGATCCGTACGGTCCTGGTATTCCACTTCGGCTTCTGCAAGCGCACTTCCACAGTCGACGCACCAGTGTACCGGTTTTGCGCCGCGGTAGACCTGGCCACTGACGACCAGCTGCCCCAGTTCCCGCAGGATGTCCGCCTCGGCCTGGAAATGCATGGTCAGATAGGGGTTATCCCAGTCTCCGAGGATGCCAAGGCGCATGAAATCCTGCTTCTGGCCACTCACCTGACTGCCGGCATACTCCCTGCAGGCATTGCGGAAGGCCTGGGGGCTGACTTTTTCCCCTGGCCTTCCCACTTCTTTCTCCACCTGGATTTCTATGGGCAGTCCATGGCAGTCCCAGCCCGGAACATAGGGGACGCGGTATCCGCTGGCGAGCCGGCTCTTGTTGATAATATCCTTGAGCACCTTGTTGACCGCATGTCCGATATGGATGCGTCCATTGGCATAGGGTGGGCCGTCATGGAGGATGAAGACGGGGGCATCCTGGCGGGATTCC
>DAHXMJ010000046.1 GCA_027365525.1 Acidithiobacillus sp. | reverse complement strand
CAGTAACCTGCGCATTAAGACTGTTCCAGCCATTGTGGTGGATGGCGCCCTAAAGACGGTAGGTGCGCAGCCTTTGGGAGAAGTGCTGAAGATGCTCGGCGCATCATAAACACGGTACCGTAGAACACTATCCATTAGGCGCAAAAGCATCGAAGTGGATATGGTCATGCCGCACGTCATGGGAGAGCAGCAGGTCGATGGCGGCCTCTATCATGCCGGGGCTACCGCAGAGATACACTTCATGATCCTTCCAGTGGCCGTTGGCGGCAACAGTGGGCAAGAGTCGGTGGGCGCCGGTCCAGGACGTGTCTTGCATATCGGAAAGTGTCGATGTGATGGTGATGTGCGGATATTGTTGTGACCATCTGGCCAGTTCTTCCAGATGATAAAAATCGGCCTGTTTCCTGGCCCCGTAAAAAAGATGGATAGGCCGGGTTCGCCCCAAGTCGATACTTTCCTGAATAATCGCCTCAATGGGGGCCAGACCGGTTCCGGCGGCAATACAGAGCATGTCACGGTCATTATCTAGGCGTAATGCGAATTCACCCTGTGCAGCGCCTAGGGTTAATTTATCGCCCGTTTGCGCGGCATGAAAAAGCCATTGGCTAAATAAGCCGCCGGGTAATTCACGGATATGAAAAACCAGTTCTTCGGCGGTGTCCGGTGGCGTTGCCATGGAATAAGAACGCCACTGATCCGGATGCCCCGGTATCGCGATGCGGGTATATTGCCCGCTTCGATATGGATAAGGCCGTTCTGGCCGCAGTCGTAACTCCACTACATTCCAGGTCAGTGCTGTGAGCTGAGTAATCTCAGCCGTCCAAGTGTCTTTCTGAACCACCTCGGCACGCAAACGCAGGTCACTTCGTGGATACAGTTTACAGAGAATGGCCATGCCAGCGGCGCGTTCCGTGGGAAGGAGCAGCAGGGGCATAAAAGGTCCCTGTTCGCTGGCGCCGGACAAAATGGTGCCTTTGCAATCACCGCAGGAACCACTGGCGCAGCCATGTTTGATGGCAATGCCATGCTGTTTCGCCGCTTCGATAATATTTTGGCGCTCATCCGCCATAAAGTGGATGCCGGACGGTTCCAGACAGATTTCATATTCCATAACGGGCATGCCTCAAAATAATGGCGTACCTAAGTAGCTGGTATGCCAATGGCAAGGTGTCCATCAGACGGCGGGAGGTACGTCGTCTATGGTCACCGGGACGAAGCGGGAAGGGGCCATGGCCTCGTAGGCCGCCTCGATGCAAACGGTGGAGGCCAGGTTGTATGCCTCAATCCAGGATTCTGCCATTTCCTGCGTCCAGGCCGCTCCCAAGAAATGCTTCAGGGTATTGAGCAGGCTTTTACCGACGATGAGGTAATGTTCCGGGCGGGTATCGTATTTAATGTGCCCGATACCGAGTTCCTTCAGATAGGGGACCAGCACTTCCATGGTGTTGATATTGGTGGCTATCAGAATGACGGAATTGAAAAGGCGTACCCGCTGTTCCGTCATGTCCCCCGGAAACATTTTCTTCACTTCAGGGAAATGGGTGAACATCGTGTTATAAAAATGTTCGGCAACCTGAACGCCTAAGTCCTTAACTGCCGCTCCACTGGATTGGATGAGTTGGATATTGATAGCCATCTGCTGTTGCTCCTTTCGGTTGAACTATGGATTTACTCCAGTAAAACGCCATACGTTTTGCAGCTTAGTCGGTTACCTGTGTGGATTCCTTGATTCCGGTCAAGTTTTTGGCTGGGTCACGCCGGTCCAGGCGTTATCGCGGATAATGGCGGCGGCGCGTTGCTGGGTGTGCCGTAACTCTCCACTGTATATAGCGGTTTGGTATCCTCGCATCGGCGTGGTGGTGAGCGGCTTGAGCACCGAATGCTTTTGTGAGGGCGTCCAGTGAATCTCTGCAACCATGGAGAGCCCCGGCTACTCAGTGGATTGAAGCACTCAGAATCGCAAATCAAGATATTCAGAAATTTGAGCGGAACAACCAAGCTACAATCCAACAAGCTGTCAATGGCAATTGAAAACTGACCCACTGATATGGCGCTCGGTCCTGGTGCATGATTGGCATAACAACCGCATCAACTCTGACCTTCGTCGCGATGCGGCTCAGTCGGGTTATGCGGAGCGTTGAACGGCCGCTGTTGTGCCTGGAGCTGACAACGTGCTAGCGATACCTTGACTGGCAGCTCAGGGTCGGATGATGTCGTTGGCTTTCAGCGGTTGAATGACTGCTCTCAGTTGAATCCGCAGTCTGATCCAGCCCTTCAATGGCAATATCAATCGACAGTAGTTGTAGCTGCCTGCACCCAAGGTTGGTCACAATGGTTTAACCCGGGTATCCATCCTGGTCAGGGCCTTCCGGTCTGTCCTGCACACAAAATCCCCCGGTACCCCTCCGCCATCGCCGGGCTCGGGACAAAGTCCCCATATTCTCTTCCCGTGGGCGACCTGCAACCAGACACCAAGTTAAAAAAATATTACCCTTTTTATACAGGCAGATAGCTCCATTCTTCCCGCCTGAAACAAATATTTTTTCCTTCCTGGGCGGCACAGTGCCCCAAAAAAAGCCGTAACTGGAGGTAGGGAGCCGTGAAGTCTCTCGGCTGCCTGGACGGGTGTCCTGCAACCGGCTGTCTGGCGCGGAAAAAAACCGTGCAGTGGCCAGACGGCAGATGCAGGCGCACCTGGTACTCACGGCACCAGGAGGAACCGCATATGGAGAAACCTTTTTCTGGCATTCCCAAACTTTTGACGCAGCAGGATCTGGCCCGGATTCTGGGGGTGGGCGTCAAAACCATCCAGAACCGGCAATATCTTCACCCGGAAACCCTGCCTCCATCCCTGTATCTGCCCGGCTGCCGCGGGCCACGGTACCTGCAGGCCGACGTGCTCGCCTGGCTGGAAAACGGTCGGGATGTATCTGCGAAACCCGGACCGGTACAGAAGAAGGTGGGCCGGCCACGGATCGTTGACCAGCGGCGGAGGGCGCGCAGGTGAGCGGCCGGTTTTCCGTCCTGGGAGGAGACGGCCCTTCCGGCAGGGAGATGCGGTGTTCTGCCGTCCGTCTGCCGGGTGTGGGCATTCGCGCATTCTGGCTTATGGCGCTGCCTGGCCGGGTGCCTGCCCGGACACGGGTGGAATACCGGAGGAGGTGGGGGTATGCCAGCGCCGGGAAGCCGGACCGCCCTGCTGTGTGGAATCTTCTGGTCTTCTGGTCGGCCTGCTGTCGGGAGCAAGGTGTAACTCTCGCTTCGCTTGAGTTCCTCCTTGCCCCTGCGGGGGGCTCTTCTGCCGGGAGGATGTCCCATGACGGATGATCTCCTGTTTCCGGAAAAAAAGCGGCGGCATGGTCCGGAACCGAAGCCGGCACGGGAGCTTCATGGCCACTGTGTCTCCGTCCGTCTCTGTGCGGCAGAACTGGCCCTGCTGGACCAGCGGCGCGGCACCCTCCGCCGGGGAGCCTGCCTGCGCCTGCTGCTCACGGACAGGGCCCCTGTCCAGATTCCCGAACCCAACCGGCAGGCCTGGCGGGAGCTGTCCCGGGTGGCTTCCAACCTGAACCAGCTGGCCCACCGGGCCAATCTGGGCCTTTCCCTGGACTTCCAGGAAGTGGACTGGCTCCTGAAGGACCTGCGCAGGACACTCATCGGGGCGAAACCGCGATGAAGGCGAAGGTGGTGCGCGGAAAGGGATTCTCCGGACTGCTCGGCTATGTCCATGGAAAGGACGGTGCGAAACACCTCGGCGGCAACATGGCGGGAGAAACGCCCAAAGAACTGCTGGCGGAGGGCATCCCCTTTAAGGGCAGTGACCATGGAGAGATGTTCAAATGGAAAAACCTGCGCAGGGAGGTGCGGTATGGGGAAGACGGAGACCATGAGGAACCTGGACACAGCACAGCCGCAGCTCCAGATCATCCAAGGGCTGCAGGATCTGGAACAGCAGATGGTCCAGATGCAGGAGCTCCTGCGGACGCTGCCGGAGAAGCCGGGAGCAATCTCCGGACAGGAGCTGGCGGAACAGGCGGAGGCGCTGAAGAAGGTGGCGGCATCCCTGGAAAATTCCGCCCGGGTGATGGCGAGACTCGTTGGGGAGATCCGGCAGCTGCGGGAGGACGTGCCAGGGACAGGATGGATGCCATGTCCGCCCTCCTGCGGATATCCCTGACAGGACACAGCTTGGGCGAAATTTTGGCAAAAAGTCAACATGACGAAAAAATAGCTGGGGAGTGCTACCCCAACCTATTGTTTTATTTGGTGCTGGCAGCAGGAATCGAACCCGCGGCCTACTGATTACAAATCAGTCGCTCTACCGACTGAGCTATGCCAGCACATTTTTTAGTCTATCGCGGCAGGCGGGATTCTTCAATCGGAGATTCTCTCCCTAACGTACCGGTTACGGCACCTGCTGACGCCTGCCGATGCTGATGTACACCAAGCCAGAGGAGCGCACCAGGCAGACTGGTAAGAAGCACAGTCGCCCCCAGCAGCAGGGACATGGCCAGTGCCTGGTCATGGCTCACATGCAGAAATCCCAGGTAAAAAACCATCAGTCCTTCCCGCACACCCCAGCCCGCCAGGGAAAACGGAACAGCCAGAAACAGGCTTATCACGGGCCAGATGATCAAGAGGGCCGTTTCATCCGCTGGAACTTTCAGGGACAGCGCCAGGAACCAGAACATCAAAATTGAACACATCTGGACCAGAAGGGACAAAACAATACTTTGCAGCATGGCTATCGGATGACGGAGCAGTGCCGCCATTCCTGTCCGGATTTCGTGCAGTTTGCGGCCCAGCTTTCCTGCACGGGTTTCAAGAAAATCCAGCTTTGAAGAGAGGATCAGCAAAACAGTAAACAGGTAGCCAGACGCCAGCAGCGTGATCGTCTCTCCCATCCGTGGCAGGAGGTCTGCCGATTTCTGTCCAATTGCATAGGCAACGGCTGCAATGCCCACCAGGGCACCCATGCCGAGGAAACGGTCACCAAATACCGCCGCCAGGGCAAGGGTCGCCGAACGGGTCTGGGGACGGGTGTACCATGCCCGAACCACGTCACCTGAAACCGAACCTGGAAGCACCTGGTTGAAATAGGCCCCTACCCAGTTGAGGCGCAGCAGCCAGACGGCCGGGGCCGGAACCTTCAGCGCGCGCAGTATCACTCCCCAGCGCACGGAAGACAGCGAAAGATTGGCGGCATATGCCAGTACGGCTGCCAGAAACCAGGAAATCCGCATCTCCGAAAAACGTGTCCCCAGCGCCTGCCAGTCGGCATGGTAAAAAAGCCAGACCAGAACGGAGACACTGACCAGGACCTGCACCAGCAGTGCCGGTCCTGGTCTGCGTCGTTTCCTGCCTGCCGGACGTTCGTGGGTCACCGGACTCCTCCACTGTGAAATGACGGCCGGACCGAAGGAACGGAACCTGCGGCCTCATCCAGAACATTTCCTGCCAGATTCTCGGGAAAAACCAGAAATTCCTCCAGAGTACGCTCTATAAAAGCTACTTTATCGAGACTTTCCTGGTATTCCGACTCGACTTCCGAATCCGCTACCACGGCACCGCCGCCCCAGAAACGGAGACTCCTGTCGGCCCGGAGCTCAAGACTGCGGATCAGGATATTCCAGTCCATGTTTCCCCGAAAATCCATGTAGCCCGCGCTGCCACAGTAGAGACCCCGCAGGCCTGCCTCAAGTTCGCTGATGATTTCCATGGCCCGAACCTTGGGTGTTCCGGTGACCGACCCACCAGGAAAGCAGGCGGCAAGTGCGGACCAGGCATCCTGGCCTTTGTCCAGCCTGGCCACTATGCTGCTGACGAGGTGGTGGACCTGGGGAAACGACTCCAGCGCATGGAGTTCTGGAACCCGGACCGTACCGGTTTCCGCCACCTGGCCCAGATCATTGCGCAGGAGATCCACAATCATGACGTTTTCGGCCTGGTCTTTCCGGCTCTGCTGAAGTTCCGCCGCAGCAGCGGCGTCCTGCACCGGATCTGCATGCCTTGGCCGGGTACCCTTGATGGGCCTTGCCTCCAGTTCCCCATCCTGGAGACGGAGCAGCCGTTCCGGCGAAAGGCTGAGCAGGGTTCCCCAAGGCGTATTCAGACAGACCGAAAAGGGCGCCGCGCTCCTTTCCCGCAATCTCATATACAGCGGCCAGAACGATCCCTGCCAGCGTCCAGAAAAACACTGTGCAAGATTGACTTGGTAGCAGTCCCCGGCACGGATATACTCTTCCACGGCTGCAAACGCAGCGCCGTATTCTTCTGCCGTCCAGACGGGTTCTATCCCGGGATGGACCAGCCCGAAGGAATCCTTGGTCTCACCCCCCCGCCGGGAAAGGCAGCGCTCCCAGTCCTCGTGGGCCCGCCGGTCTCCCCAGATGCCAGCCACGCGGCGGCGGTGGTCTAGCACCAGGGCGTGCTCGTAGAGGCCAAAGGCGGCCGTTGGCAGGGGACCGTCCTCCGGCGCGTGCAAACCCTGATGCCGGTGCCCCCAGTCGTACGCAAGATATCCGGCCACCCCTCCTGCAAAGGGAATTCCGGATGGAAGGCCGGCAAAACCGGAAACGCCCTTTCCAGAACAGTAGCTGCGCAGAGTCTCCATCAGCGGCCATGCGGAACGGATGGGTCCTTCCGGCGACAGCGCCTCCTCCACCCATACCTGGCCACGCTGTTCCCAGATCCGCACCCTTGGGTTGCGCAGCAGAATGTCAAACCGGCCCCGGAGGCCCCCCGCTCCACCGCTGTCGAGAAACATGGACCATGGCTCATCTGCCACTACCGCAAAAATTTCGCTCCCCTCTTCCGTGTACGGCATCTCCCGCCAGAACATCCGTTCCTGTTCTCCCTGAAAAGGGGCCTCAAAAAAAGAAAATCCCGGCCCTAGGCTACAATAATAATACTTGAATACTGACCGTTCGGTCAGTACCCTTGGGTGCACGGATACCGAAGCGAGACGCCTATGCCTGCAATACGTTATACCATCGTCTGCACCATGGCCACGTGGTTTCTGGTTCCACAGGCATGGGGAGAAAACCTCCTTGATGCGTACCGCGAAGCCCTCCATACCAGCCCGGTCCTGGCACAGGCCCAGGCTTCCCTCCAGGCGGCCATGCAAGACCGTCCCATCGCGGAATCCGCCTTCCTGCCACAGCTAGGCATCAGCGCCAGCGTAGGCTATAACACCGGTACCTTTACCGGCTTCGCCGGCCTGGATCTCAACCGGGGGTATCTGTCCAACAGCTACAGTGTCACCCTGAACCAATCGGTCTTTAACGGACAGGCAGAAACAGCGCTACAGGAAGCCGGCAGCCGCATCCAGGCCCAAGCTGCCGCCGTCGCCGATGCTGAGCAGCAGCTGGCGTTACAGGTAGCCAGATCCTATTTTGGGGTTCTCCAGGCTCAGGCCCAGCTGGCCGTAGCACAAAAACAGAAAAAACTGCTGGACAGCATTTACCGGCAGACAGAAGCGGCACTCCAGATTGGTACCGGAGACATAGTTGCGGTCCGGGAAGCAAAGGCACGGCGGGATGCCGCGGACGCGGATCTTGTGAAAGCCCGCAATGCCCTAGCGGTAGCCCGCCAAGGGCTCCAGCGGCTCACCCATCATCCCACAGGCGTCCTGTCGGCACTGAAACACTACCAGGCCCTAGGCCCACAGCCCGACCAGATGCAGGCCTGGGTAGAGACCGCCATCCGTGACCAGCCCAGGCTCCTGCAGGGGGAAGCCGAACTCCGGACCTCACGGGAGGAAGTCCGATACCGGCAGAGGGCCCGCTGGCCGAGGCTCGACCTCCAGGGGATTGCCCAGCACCAGCACGGAAATCCCTTTCCCGGTTTCAATGAAAACCAGGCAGGGGTCAGCCTGAACCTGTCCATGCCCCTTTACGAGGGAGGACGCATCTATGGCACCGTACAAAAGGCCGAGGCACAGAACGTGGCCAGTCTGGACCATGTCGAAAGCATCCGGGATAGCGTCGTCCTCGATACCCAGACCGCCTTCCTGAACCTCAAGAGCAGCGTGGCGGCACTGCGGGCGGCCAGGGCAGCTGTGGATTCCGCCAAAATCTCCCTGGAGGGGACGCGAACGGGCTATGCGGTCGGCACCCGGTCCATCATCGACCTGCTGCAGACAGCTACGGACTATATCCGCGCGGAGCAGGACTACAACGTCGCCTTTTACAGCCAGATCGTGTCGAGGGTCGCACTGAAGGCCGCAGCCGGCCAGCTAGACTACACGGACCTGCAGGCCATCAATGCTCTGCTTGACCGGCCGGGACCCTGAAAACCTGCTTCCCGTTCGCCTGTACAGGCTAGCGGATCTGGTCGTGGCGCCAATCCGGCGCTATAGTCGAGAATTCTAGTCGGCACTGTTCAGGAATACGGCAAACCCATGACCGTTTCTGCACCCTTGGAAGGGGAAAACACTATTTTTCTGGATCTTCGTGGCGTTGCGGATGCATCTGCAGGACCACAGATATTTGCCCATGCCCAGCGGCTTGGACTGGGCCAGCGGATTCTGGTCGAGATCGACAGGGATCCGCACACCCTGCTTCGCGCTGCCTCCTTCCAGATGCGGGAAACCATCTCCTGGTCCGCAGAGGAGAAAGACCGCGGATGGCAGGTGGAGATCCGGCCACGGGTGGAGGTGGATGCCCGGGATGTCGTGGATCTTCTGGTCTGGGACCATTACCGCCTCGACCGCCAGTTTTCGGAGGTGCTGGCTGCGGCCAACGCCGGGAGGATGGAAGAGGCCGAAGCCATTTTCCGGGAATACTGGATTGGCCTGCGCCGCCACGTATACATGGAGAACCATGTTCTGGCTCCGGCGCTGGGTGGGGGGATGGAGCAGGGCCCGCTGGCCGACATGCTTTTTGAGCACGACAGCATCGTCGAACAGTCACGTCTGGTCGACGAAACCTTCCGGGAACAGGACCATGCCCTGTTGCCAGCCATCTGCGCCGTGCTGTCCGGTTCCCTGGCCAAGCACGAAAACCGGGAGGAAAACACGCTGTTCCCCCTCTGGCAGGCGGCGAACAACCGTGACCGTACCCGGGCAGCGGAATTCTTGGAGCGCACCCGGGCCCTGCTGGCGGGTGCGGAGGACCAGACGGTCAAACAGATGTTTCCCGAATAGAAAACACCCCGGGAAGCCCCGGCGGAGTGGCACCAATCAGTGCCGTGCCTCGCCCGGCGCAAAAAGCAGGGCGATATCGCTGGCATCCAGCCGGTAGACGGCCTGGCAGTATTCGCAGGTGACCTTCACTTCTCCCTCCTGCCGTAGCGTTTCTTCCACCTCGTCCATTCCGAGGGCGACGAGCATTCTCTCCACCCGGTCCCTAGAGCAGGAACACTGGAAATGCAGGGGTTCTGGAGTCCGGAGGCGCACTCCCACCTCCGGAAAGATCTCGGGAAGAAACTGCTCGGGGCGGGCAGCAAGAAGGGACTGGTCCGACCCCACTGCCAGGAAGCCGGTAGCCACATCCCACTCAAAATCGCTCAGGATCCCCGGCAGCCGCTGCAGGAAATACCCTCCGGCGATTCCCTGTTCCACATCCACCAGCAGCCGGAAGTAGGCGGGCGACTGGACCGATTCCGTGAAATAGGCCTGGAGGGATTCTGTCAGGGTGCTCCGCAGGCGAATGAGCCCCTGATACTGGTCCCGGTCCATGCCAGGATCTACCGTCAGGGCCAGCAGGGTTTCCGGGAGACGGGCAAGATCCATGGTGATACCCTCACTGGTCTCCCAGCGGGCATAGGCACGCATGCCTCCCCCACGTACCATCTCGGCAACCATCAGGCGCAGCGCCCCCTGGCTCTGAGCCTGGAGAATGAGCCGCTCGTAGTGTTTCTGGGTGGTGGCCAGCAGGGAAAGTCCCACAATCACCTCTCCCAGGAGATGGGCCAGTTCCGGCGGTCCGGAGAAATGCTGCAGCACCCGCCCGTAAATGCCATCTACCCGGCAGCGGGCCCCCCGCAGCGGCAGGGTCTCCCAATAGAAACTCTGGGAAAAATCACTCATGGACAGTCTCCTCTCTGGCAGCAGCAGCGGCATCAAGCCCTCGCGCCATCAGCGGCAGAAGGGCTCTCTTCAGTTGCCGGAAAAGCCGGGGATCGTGCTGTTCCTGGACTGCCAGGAGTTCTTTCATCCGTTGACGCTCGGTAGGATGGCGAAAGCAGGCGGGACAGTTTTCCGGAATGACCGGCAGTCCTTCCGCCTCCGCAAAAGCCCGGGTCTGCCGCTCCCGGCAGTACACCAGCGGGCGGATTACACGCAGGTCTCCCTCGCGCACCCGGTAATGCGCCTTCATGGTTCGAAGCTCCCCATTGTAGAACATCGACATCAGGAAACTTTCGGCAAAGTCGTCAAAATGCTGCCCGAGGGCAAGAACGTTGTATCCCTCCCGCCGCGCGCAGTGGTAGAGCACGCCACGGCGCATCCTGGCGCAAAAGCTGCAGTAGGACGGCCGCCCCAGGTGTTTCCGGGCCCGGCCAAAAATGTCCTGCCGCTCCAGGAAATACGGAAATCCACTCTCTTCCACATGAACGCGCAGCGGAGATGGCTCGTAGTCTGGACTCATGGGATCCACGGTCGCTACGCCCAGAAAAAAGGAAACTGGCGAGTGGCGCTGCAGCGCCTGCAGCAGTGCCAGCATGCTGAGCGAGTCCTTGCCTCCCGAGAGGGCCACCAGAATCCGGTCACCCGGCTGGATCATTCGGAAATCAGACACCGCACGCCCCATCCGGCGGGCAAGGAGCCTGGGTACTACCGGCAGTCTGTATCCGGCATAGCCCCCTTCCGCACCGTCGGGCATCAGAAGCTTTCTCCTGCAGCAAAAGCCGCCGACAGTTCCTCCAGCGTGACAGTGGCGGCCCCCAGTCGCCCAACAACAATGCCTGCGGCGTGGTTGGAAAGCTCGACGGCCAGATCCATCGGCCAGCCCGCAGCCAGCCCTGCGGCAACCGTCGCGATAACAGTATCCCCCGCCCCGGTCACATCAAATACCTCCCGCGCCCGGGCAGGATGGTGGTGGATGGCCGTGGCCGTAAAGAGGGTCATGCCTTCCTCACCGCGGGTTACCAGCAGGGCCTCCAGTTCCAGCCTAGACCGCCAGTACGCTCCCATCTGCCGGAACTCCTCCTCGTCCCGCCACGGCCCGGCAACCGTCTGGAATTCTCCCTTGTTCGGGGTAATCAGCGTTGCCCCGCGGTACCGGCCATAGTCCCGTCCCTTGGGATCCACCAGAACGGGAATCTCCCGGCCGCGGCAGAAACGGATCCACTCCTGTGCCTCACGGACAGCACCCTTTCCATAGTCAGACAGTACCAGTGCTCCGCAGGCAGACAGCCACTGGCCATCCTGTCCGAGAAGCTCCCCAGCCGGGATCTCCTCGGGTTTCGCCTCAAAATCCAGCCGCAAAAGCTGCTGCTGGTGCCCGATGACCCGGAGCTTTACTGTGGTTGGCAGCCCAGGAACCTCCAGGAAATCCGCTTCCACTCCAGCGTCCCGCAGGAGCTCGCCCAGCCGGGTGGCAGGCATGTCCGCGCCGACAGGAGCCCGCAGGATCCCCCGGGCACCGAGAGCCCGGATGTTGAGCGCAACATTGGCGGCCCCCCCGGGCCGTTCTTCTTCACGCTCCACCTGGACCACCGGGACAGGGGCTTCCGGGGAGATCCGGTCCACCCGGCCAAACCAGTAACGGTCGAGCATGACATCCCCGACAATGGCCACACGGGCCTGGGCGAGGAGCGCGAAAGGATCAGGGACGGCCGATGGCATGGTAGACAAATCCTGCCTGGCGCGGAATCGCCGGATCATACAGATTGCGGCCGTCAATGATGAGGGGCTGCCGCATGCACTGGCGCAGGTACGGGAAATCCGGGCTGCGGAACACCTGCCATTCCGTACAGATCACAAGGGCGTCGGCCCCCTCGCAGGCCTGGTAGGGATCCCCATGAAGCACCAGGTCCGGGCGCGTCCCAAAAATCCTGCGGGCTTCCTCCATTGCCGCGGGATCATGGGCCTGCACAGTCCCGCCCCGATTCCAGACGGCCTCGACAAGCGCCCGGCTGGGTGCTTCCCGCATGTCATCGGTATTCGGCTTGAAGGACAGTCCCCAGACAGCAATCCGCCGGCCGGACAGATCTTCCCCAAGCGCCTCGGCCAGTTTCCTTTCCAGAACCTTCTTCTGGGCATCATTGACGGATTCGACCGCATGCAGGAGGGGGACGTCGTACCCAAGCTGCCGTGCCACATGCTTGAGGGCACGCACGTCTTTCGGAAAACAGGACCCGCCGTAACCGCATCCAGGATAGATGAAATCAAAGCCAATCCGCGGATCCGAACCAATCACTACGCGGACCTTTTCAATATCCACTCCGAGACGTTCTGCCAGTCCGGCCAGTTCGTTCATGAGGGAAATTCTGGTGGCCAGCATGACGTTGGCCGCGTATTTGGCCATTTCCGCCGACTCCGGATCCATGACTATCACGCGGTCACGGCTACGGTTGAATGGGGCATAGAGTGCCCGCATGCGTTCGGCTGCCTCGGGGGTATCTACCCCGACAATGATCCGGTCGGGTTTCATGAAGTCCGCAACTGCCGCCCCTTCCTTGAGAAATTCCGGATTGGATACCACGGAAAAAGGGATCTCGACACCGCGGGCCGCCTGCGCCTCCAGAATCCGGTCCCGGACACGTCTCGCCGTTCCCACCGGCACAGTAGACTTGTTGATGACAGTACACGGCCTTTCCATGTACTGCCCAACTGCCCGTGCCACCTCAAGCACATGCCGCAGGTCCGCGGAGCCGTCTTCATCCGGCGGAGTCCCCACGGCAATAAACACAAACTCTCCGTGGCCAACTCCCTCGGCAATATCGGTACTGAAGAGCAACCGCCCCCCCGCGATGTTGTGGCGGACAATTTCAGGAAGATCGGGCTCATGGATGGATATTTCCCCGCGGCGCAGGCCAGAAATTTTAGCTGCGTCTACATCCACGCACATCACCAGGTTGCCGGCCTGGGCAAGACACGCACCGGTTACCAGTCCAACGTAGCCGGTGCCTACCAGGGTTACACGCATGCCATCTCCCTCAGACTGTCATATCCTCTATAACAACGGTCGCCATGGCATAGTGCCGTTCGTCACTGATACTGACCCACAGACGTGGAGACGCGGCCAGAACCTGCAGGCGCTGCAGGGCACCCCCAGAAAGGTGCAGTTCGGGACGTCCCAGAACGTCATGTCCCACCTGTACATCGTGCCAGCGGACACCATCCCGGAATCCCGTACCCAGCGCCTTGACCGCCGCCTCCTTGGCCGCAAGGCGCCGGGCCAGAAACCCTGAAGTATCGCCCCGCTGGCCAAACTCGGCCAGTTCTTCGGATCCCAGAACCTTCCGGGCCATGCGCAGTCCAAAACGGTCCAGAAGCCCGGCGACCCGGTCTACCGAGACAAGGTCGGTTCCCAGTCCGGCAATCAAGCGCAGACCTGGTACATGAGCCGTTTCATTTCAGCCACGGCAGGCCCAAATCCGGCGAAAATGGCGTGGGCCACAATAGCATGCCCAATGTTGAGTTCCTGGATTTCGGGAATCGCAGCCACGCCCTGGACATTCGGATAGTCCAGCCCATGCCCGGCGTTGATCTTCAGTCCCAGCCCCGAGGCAAACTGTACGGCTGTACGCAGCAGTTCCAGCTGTTCCTTCCGTTCTTCCCGTGTCCCTGCCGCGGCATAGGGGCCAGTGTGCAGCTCCACCACGGGAGCACCGGCCTCTGCGGCAGCCTCGATCTGGAAAGGATCTGGATCCACAAACAGGGATACGCGGATATCTGCCTCAGCAAGGCGCGCGCAGGCATCCCGGATTTTCCCCATATGGCCGGTCACATCCAGCCCCCCTTCCGTTGTCAGCTCGGAGCGGCGTTCGGGCACCAGACAGCAGTCCTCGGGACGTAGGCGCTCTGCAAAACGCAGAACCGTTTCCTCTACGGCCATCTCGAGATTGAGCCGCGTACGCAAAGCGTTTCGGAGAATTTCCAAGTCCCTTTCCTGGATATGCCTCCGGTCTTCCCGCAGGTGGGCCGTAATGGCATCGGCTCCCGCCCGCTCTGCCGCAAAGGCCGCTTCCACAGGATCCGGATAGCGTGTGCCCCGGGACTGGCGGAGTGTGGCTACATGGTCAATGTTGACTCCCAGAGCAATCATTCCGGCGGATTTCCCTTGGTTGATGAAATACTGCGCAAGTATGCCGCAAGAAGACGGCGGCTCTCCAGTGGCCGGCCTCCTAGCAGGGCCTCCAGCTCCGCGGCCAGATACCGCCGCAGCGGACCCAGCAGGTCTGGCCCAGGCACGGTCTCCATGGATCCGCGCAGCCACAGAATGGCCTCGGCAGCCATCCTGTGGCTCCCGGGACGGCCACCATGCCCGGGACAGTACAGTCCGGTACCTGGCACAATGGACCAAAAACTGCCTGTGGCGGGCTGCTGGCAGATCCGCCCGCACTCGGCACAGGCCTCCAGGCCGGTTGCCCATCCCAGGATTTCCAGAAGGCGACGCTCAAAACGGCGCAGGGGCCAGACAGGCGCCCCAGGGGCATGGATTTCCGACAGGACCCTGGTGTAGACCGCAAACAGGTCCGGATGTGGATCCCCGCGCCGGGTCAGGCGCAGCAGCAACTCATTCAGGTAAAAAAGCATCAGCGGCTGCACCGGCACCGTCATGGATACGGAACCGATTTCCTCGGCTCCGGCCAGCACGGGCAGATCCCCCCTCCCGGTCCAGCGCATCCAGAAGACCCGTCCGGGTTCCAGATTTCCCCAGCGGGAACGCTGCCGCCGGGCTCCCCTGGCCAATACAGCCCACCGCCCGTGACCTTCTGTCAGCGACTCGACAACCAGGCTGCTGTCCCCATAGGGATAGCGGTGCAGGATCCACGCACGGTCGCCCGCATCAGTTCCCATAACCCAGCTCTTGGAGAAGCCCCTGGTTTTGGTCCCAGTCCTCCCTCTCCTTGATCCAGAGCCCAAGCCAGACACGGGCACCGGTCTGCTGGCGGATGCTTTCCCGTGCGCGGCTGCCTATCAGTTTCAGCCGTTTGCCGCCCTCGCCAAGAAGGATGGCCTTCTGGCCGGGGCGGCGGCAGTAGATGGTCGCCTCGATTTCGTGCCTGCCGTCTTCTGTGACCTGGTACTTCTCAATGGCTACCGCCGTATCGTAGGGAAGCTCCGCGCCAAGCTGCCGGAAAATCTGCTCCCGTACCGCCTCCGCCGCCAGAAACCGCATCTGCCGGTCGGTGACCTGGTCTTCCGGAAACCGGGCCGGACCTTCGGGAAGCAGGGGAAGAATGGCAGCTGCGAGGGCCATGGCATCCTGCGGGCGACGGGCAGTCAGGGGCACAATCGCCCGGAAGTCCGCCCGTCCTGCCATTGTCTGCAGGTAAGGCAGAAGCCGCTCTTTCGGAGTAACCCGGTCTACCTTGTTGACCACCAGCATCAGCGGAAGATCGCGCTGCTGCAGCCAGCGCAGTGCCTCTGCGTCGGAGGGCGTCCAGACCATGGACTCGACGACAAGGATCCCCAGATCGGCGCCATCCAGTGCCCCCCGTGTCGCCCGCAGCAGGTGACGGTTGAGACGGCGGTATCCCAGGTGCACGCCTGGCGTATCCAGAAAGAGTATCTGCCCTTGGGGACTAGTGAAGACGCCCAGAATCTGGTCGCGGGTCGTCTGCGGTCGGGGTGCCGTAATACTGATCTTCTGGCCCACCAGATGGTTGAGCAGAGTCGATTTGCCCACATTGGGGCGTCCAATGAGGGCCACTACCCCACAGCGGGAGGACTCTGCCGGAGTTTCAGCCGGCATGGCGGTGTCCGGAACCGCTATCCTGCTGCAGCTGCAGCAGCATAATCTGGGCTGACTGCTGCTCTGCCTTCCTCCGGCTGCCTGCCTCCGCCTCTGTGGAGGCCATGCCATCCACAAGACAACGGGTCACGAACCTGCGCTCATGTGCCTGCCCCTTTTCCTCAACCAGCTCATACACCGGAAGTGCCCTGCCCCGCCCCTGTAGATATTCCTGCAGCCGTGTTTTTGGATCCCGGAGTTCCTCTGCACCCAGATCATCGGTAATAAGCGGAACAATCAACTGGTCCACAATTCCCTCAGCAGCGGCAAAACCGCCATCCAGGAATGCTGCCCCTATCAGGGCCTCCAGTGCATCGGCGCGAATGGAATCGCGGCGGGATCCCCCGCTACGCATCTCGCCGGGTCCCAGTATCAGTGCATCGGCGAGATGGATCTGGCCTGCGACCAGGGCCAGGGTTTCCTCCCGGACCAGACGGGCCCGCATGCGGGAAAGGTCACCCTCGCTAACCTTGGGAAACCGGGCATACAGGCGTGCTGCTACCACAAAATTGAGCGCCGCGTCTCCCAGAAATTCCAGACGCTCGTTATGGGCCGCTCCGGCACTGCGGTGGGTAAGCGCCTGGCGAAGAAACTGGCTATCCCGGAACGGATAGCCGATGGCGGTCTGCAGACGGTCCAGTTGATTCATAAGCCCATTATAACGGAAAACTGTGGACCAGAGAGCCGGCGGCTCCTCTCCCCCTTACCCGCCCCTGGCCACAAAATGGATCACGAGGCTGACATTGCCAACCAGCGGAACCATACGGTCATAGACGGCACGGATCACTACCGGATCGTTTCCGTTCCGGACAATCTCGATGTTTCTCTGGCGGATACGGATCATGGCCACCTTCAGCCGGTCATCCAGCTCGGACATGATCTGCTGTGGCGACTCGCCAGGAGTACTGTGGCGCGCCTGGTCTTCCAGAATGTTCTGGAGGGCGTAGTTGTCATAATACAGTGGACCAACCTTGACGATCAGGGCAACAGCCATGGCCAGCATCACCACCCAGAAAATGACTCCGACCACGCCAATCCCCGTTTCACGATTACTGCCTGCTTCCACAATTCCCCTGCTCATAAACACCCCGATGGACCAGACACAGACCAGATTTCTAGCATGACTTCTCCCAAAAGCAAGATACACCCTTCAGTTTTGCGGTCCATCAAGGGCCCGTCCAATCTGGTTCCAGCGCACAGACCAGGTCTGTGCATCCCACGAAAACCAGACAAACATGGCCTTCCCGACAATGTTCCTGCGCGGGACACATCCCCAGAAACGGCTGTCATTGCTGTTGTCCCGGTCGTCTCCCATCATGAAATAGCAGTTCGGTGGAACCTTGTAGGGGCCAAAATCCATCCGCGTTTCGGGCGTGTCAAACTCAATGATATGGAAGCTGTGGCCACCGAGCGTCTGGACATATTTTTTTGTGGGAATGACCATGCCATCTTCGCCTGGTCCTTCCGGATGGTAGTTGAACGTGCCGAGAAATTTTTGCGGAACCAGCTTTCCATTGATGTAGAGATGGTTTCCGCGCACCTCAATGGTGTCCCCGGGAAGGCCGATCACCCGCTTGATATAGTCCACCCGGGGATTTTTGGGGTAGCGGAACACCATGATGTCTCCGGCTTTCACGGGACTGCCGCTGGTCAGTTGCGTATGGACCAGGGGAAGACGGAGTCCCCAGGAAAACTTGTTTACCAGCAGAAAATCCCCCACCCGGATAGTGGGCAGCATGGAACCGGACGGGACCTGGAAAGGTTCCACCAGAAATGCACGGATCAGGAATACCGCCAGCAGAACCGGGAAAAAGCTGCGGGCATAGTCCACAATCACCGGCATTCCCGCCCCTTCAGGCCGCCTTCGCCGTAGATAGGCCCCGTCCACCAGCCACACCAGGCCGGTTACCACCATGGCAAGAAACAGTCCCAACGTGAAATTCATAATGCGTTTCCCCAATACCAGGCCAACGGAAGGAAGGTGGGCTAGTTCCTCCGGTCACTCTGCAGGATCGCCAGGAAGGCTTCCTGCGGAATTTCCACATGTCCCACCTGCTTCATGCGTTTTTTTCCTTCCTTCTGTTTCTCCAGCAGCTTGCGCTTGCGGGTAATGTCCCCACCATAACACTTCGCGAGAACGTTTTTTCGAAGCGCCTTGACGCTCTCCCTCGCGATGATTTTTGCCCCGATGGCGGCCTGGATGGCAACCTCGAACATCTGGCGGGGGATAAGGTCCCGGAGACGGCCCACCAGCTCCCGGCCTCGCCGTTCGGCAAAATCCCGGTGCACGATCCAGGAGAGCGCATCCAGCTTTTCGCCGTTGATCAGGATATCCATCTTGACGAGGGGGCCACTCTGGAACCGGGAAAATTCGTAATCCATGGACGCATATCCGCGGCTTGCCGACTTGAGCCGGTCAAAAAAATCCAGAACGACCTCGTTCAGGGGCAACTCATAGGTCACCATCACCTGGCCTCCGGTAAACTGCAGGTTGACCTGCCTGCCCCGGCGTTCCTCACACAGGGTGATCACATGCCCCAGGTGGCTGTCCGGGGTGAGAATGCTGGCGCGGATGACCGGCTCCCGGATATCCCGGATCTTCTGCACCGGGGGCAGCTCCGCGGGATTGGAGATATGGAGGACCTGCCCTTCCGTGGTTTCCACCTCATAGACCACCGTAGGGGCCGTACTGATGAGTTCCAGCTGATATTCCCGTTCAAGGCGTTCCTGCACGATTTCCATGTGCAGAAGTCCCAGGAAGCCACAGCGGAACCCAAATCCAAGGGCCTGGGAGGTTTCCGGTTCAAACTGCAGTGCTGCATCGTTGAGCCGGAGTTTCTGCAGGGCTTCACGGAAACTGTCATAGTCTCCCGAATCAACAGGATACAGCCCCGTAAACACCTGGGGCTGTACTTCCCGGAATCCGGGAAGGGCCTCCCGGGCAGGACGGCCAGCCTCGGTCAGGGTATCCCCGACCCGTGCCCCCTCAATGCTGCGGATCCCCGCAATCACAAAACCGACCGCTCCGGTCTCCAGCACTGGAACCATGAGCGCCTTGGGCGTAAATACCCCTACCTTCTCCACCCAGTATTCGCGCTTCCCCGCCATGGTGAGGATTTTCTGTCCGGGCTGAAGCCTGCCGTTCACCACGCGGACGAGCACCACGGTTCCGACATAGTTGTCAAACCAGGAATCAATGATCAGGGCCTGAAGGGGGGCCTCTGGCTCCCCGC
>DAHXMJ010000039.1 GCA_027365525.1 Acidithiobacillus sp. | reverse complement strand
TGCGGAAGCGCCCGCAGGGATTGGCATGGCCCAGGAAATCCCGCTGCACGAAGTTTTGGAGGAGCTGCTGGTCAGCTATAAGCCCGTTCTGCGGAGCAAGGCCCTGCGGCTGGATGTCCGGCTGTCTCCGGTTCTGGTCCCCGGTCACAGGGACCGGCTGCGGACGATCTGCGACAATCTGTTATCCAATGCCGTGAAGTTCTCTCCACAAGGCGCTACCATACGTCTAGCGCTGGGCACGAAAGATGGCGAGGCCATTCTTGATGTCCTGGATTCCGGTCCGGGGGTTTCACCGGACGAACGCGAGAAAATTTTTGATATCCTGTATCGTGGCAGTGCGGCGGACTCCGGAAAAATAGAAGGTAGTGGACTCGGGCTGGCCATAACGAAGGAATATGTACGGAGCTATGGGGGAGACCTTGAAATTCTGGATATGGAAACGCCGGGAGCACATTTCCGGGTCCGACTGCCACTGGGCCACGGGGAAACTCCTGCCCTGGCTGTTTCTGATCCTGGCCGGCGGATGCGCTACAGTGCCACATCCCCAGCCGAAAACACGGACGGTCGCCCTGAAACCGGGGGAAACTGTCGTTCCAGCCAGTGAAATTACCACGCTCCAGGCACGCATTGCAGAGCTGGAACACGCTCCTTCCCTCCCCGTGGCCAGCTGCCAATCCGAACGCGACGCAGTGGCAGGACTGTCTGCACAGCTGGCGGCGGCAAGAGCGGGAGATCCGGGATATCAGCAGCTGCAAGCCAGGGTGACGGATCTGCAGGAGCGCCTGAATGGGGCCAAGCAGCGGGAGGAAGACTTGCGTAAAAAGCTGAATGAACTGATCCAGATTGAAAAAAGGGCCCGCGTCCCGCAGGGAAACTGAAACCGCCATGGACAAAGGTAAAATCCTCCTGGTAGATGATGACGCAGATCTCCTGCGTCTGCTGTCCCTGCGGATGAAAAGCGCCGGCTATTCTGTCAGTACAGCCTCGAATGGCAGTGAAGCGCTTTCGGTTCTTGCCATGGAGCATCCTGGCCTGGTCATTACTGATCTCAAAATGGAAGAAATGGATGGAATGGCACTTCTGGACGCCATCCGCCGGGAGTTCCCGACCCTTCCGGTAATTATCCTGACTGCCCATGGCTCCATACCCGATGCGCTCATAGCTGCCAATCAGGGGGTTTTTGCATTCCTGACCAAGCCGTTCGATGGAAAAGATCTCATGGCCCAGGTCGAGAGGGCCTTCAGCCTTACGGCAGCATCTGCTGGTGGCCGTGGTGGGAAAAAAACTCACGATCTGGGATGGGGACGCATTCTTACACGCAGTCCCAAAATGCAGTCCGTACTGGATCAGGCGCGCCTGGTGGCTGCGTCGGATGCCAGCGTTTTTATTCATGGTGCCAGCGGCACCGGCAAGGAGCTGCTGGCCCAGGCCATTCACCGGGCCAGCAGCCGCCGGGACCGCTCCTTTGTCGCGGTCAACTGCGGCGCGTTTCCCGAGCAGCTGCTTGAATCGGAACTGTTTGGCCACAAAAAGGGAGCTTTCACGGGTGCCGCCAGCAACCATGCCGGCCTGTTCCAGGCAGCTGATGGTGGAACCCTGTTCCTTGATGAAATTGGTGACATGCCCCTGGCCCTGCAGGTCAAGCTTCTCCGGGCCCTGCAGGAAAGGGTCATCCGTCCTGTAGGGGCAACCGAAACCATTGCCATTGATGTACGGATCATTTCCGCCAGCCATCGTGACCTGGAAAAAGAAATGTCCGAACGCCGGTTCCGGGACGATCTGTACTACCGGCTTTGCGTGGTTACACTGGAGCTTCCGTCCCTCGCAGAAAGGCCAGAAGACATCCCTCTTCTAGCCGAGCATTTCCTGCGGGAGGCAGCCGCAAAAAACCGGAAAGACGTACGGGGAATTGCACCAGAAGCCATGGAGCTCCTGGTATCAGCGCCCTGGCCCGGGAACGTGCGCCAGCTCGCCAACGTCCTGGAACAGGCAGTCGTACTGTCCACTACCCCCCGTATCGGAGCTCCCCTGATCCGGCATGCACTGCGTGACCGGGAGGGTGAAGTCATGCCGCTGGCAGATGCCAAGGGCCGTTTTGAGATGAACTATCTCATCCAGATCATGCGGATGACGCGCGGAAATGTCAGCCAGGCAGCACAGCTGGCCCAGAGGAACCGCACCGAATTCTACCGTCTGCTCCGCCGCTACCACCTGGATCCGGCAGCTTTCAAGGAAACCGGAGAGGAAGAATAGTTCCACGGACACTGCTGCCCAGAGGCCATCCGGATGAAAGCGTCCTGCCAGAAACAGGAGATCAGCATTTGATGTTGGCCACGCGGACCCTGTGCCTGCAAAAATTACCTCTGCTGCACCCGTGGCGGCTTCCGCGCAGAAGTCTCCTGCCCACTGTCCTTCCGGAGCGGCCCTGCCTTCCCGGATTCCCGGGAAACCCTCCACCCGGGAACAGTCACCAGCACGATGCTGCTGGGCAGGGGACCGCAGGCCCTAGGTCCGCCAGCCTTTCTCCGGTGAAAAAATTTTTTCCTTCGGGGCCGGGAGCAGGAAAAAACTGGCGGGCACCGGCCCCAGTTCCCGGACACTCCCCCAGAGAAGGCAGCCGTTGAAACACCAGGAACTCCCACCCGGTTTTGCCGCCCTTCATGGAGACCTCCTGGAAGATCTGGCCCTGGCCATTCAGGCATGGCTGCAAAAATATCCCCTGGATCCCCTGGAAGACGAGATTTTTCTGGTCCAGAGCAACGGAATTGCTGAATGGCTGCAGGGAAATCTGGCCCAGAGAGAAGGAATCTGTACGGCTACCCGGATGCTTCTTCCAGGGCAGTTCCTCTGGGACTGCTACCACCGGGTCCTGGGAGAAACAAAGGTGCCCCTCCATTCCCCCTGGGAGCGGAACACCCTCCGCTGGCGCCTGCTGCGCCTGCTTCCCAGCCTCATCCAGGACAGCCAGTTTTCCACCCTGGCCACCTATACGCAACAATCCGGCCAGTCGGCCCTGGGGTACTGGGAACTCGCAAAGCTCCTGGCAGATGTGCTGGACCAGTATCAGGTCTACCGTGCAGACTGGCTTGACCTCTGGAGCAGGGGCAGAAATCTGCTCCTTGATGCCCGCGGAAATACGTCTCCCCTACCAGAAGAGCAGCAGTGGCAGCCACTTCTCTGGCAGATCCTGGTCAGGGATGTTGCCAGTCAGGGATATTCCGTCCTGCCAGGCCGGAACCAGATCCACCAGGCCTTTCTTGACCGGCTGAAATGCGGCGACAAGCCCGCCACCCCTCTCCCGCGGCGGGTAGTCCTCTTTGGGGCGGCAGCCATTCCGGCACAAACCCTGGAGGCTCTTCACCTTCTGGGAAAGCACATGCAGGTACTGGCTGCCATTCCAAATCCCTGCCGGCATCACTGGACAGACATCATTTCTGGAGACGAGATTCTCCAGCGGTACCCACGAATGCGTAACCCGTCTATGGACAGCGACTCCCCGCCTGTACTGGATCCATTCGGACCACCCCTCCTGGCAGCCTGGGGCCGCCAGGGCCGGGACTTCATGAACCTGCTCGACCAGTACGAGGAGACGCAGCAGCACCGCCTGGAAGGAGATTTCTCCCGGATCAACCTGTTCAGTGAAGACCCGGGATTTACCCTGCTGCGACAGCTGCAGGTACAGATCAGGGATCTGGACACCAGTCCAGTGGTAGCTCTGGAAGAAGATGACCGTTCGCTCATGTTTCATGAATGCCATGGTCCACTGCGCGAGATTGAGATACTCCAGGATGAGCTGCTCGTCCGTCTTGCGGATGGAAAGCTGCAACCAAGAGATATCATCGTCATGGTTCCAGACATCCGCCCTTTTGCACCGCTAGTCCGCGCCGTCTTCGACCGCTATCCCCGCGAGGATCCCCGATACATTCCCTATCACATTGTCGATCTGCAGGCAGAGGACCAGTCCGCCCTGCTCCGGGCCGTGGAATGGCTTTTCCATCTCCCGCAGTCCCGCTGCCGGCAGAATGAGATCCGGACCTTCCTGGACTGCCCTGCCGTACAGCAGCGGATAGGGGTAGAGCCTGAACAGCTGCCACGCATTTTTCTCTGGATGGAAGCATCCGGATGGCGCTGGGGGCTCTCTGCCGATCACCGTAACGATCTGGAGTTTGGTGCGTGTGGCGACCAGAATACTGGCCATTTTGCCCTGCAGCGGCTAATGCTTGGTTATGCCTCCGGTCCCAACAGCCATTTTTCTGGCATTGAGGCACTGGGAGAGCCGGGCGGTCTTGAAGCTGAACTCCTCGGCGCTCTCTGGGATCTTCACGAAAAACTGGAGTACTGGAGAAAGCGGCTGGGAGATCCACAGCCACCGGATATTTGGGCAAAACAGGCACGGCAGATGCTCGGGGATTTTTTTGCGGCCAGTGACGGCGGGGATTTGGCAATGCTGGAATCCCTGGAATCTGCCCTGGCCCGCTGGCAGGAGGAATGCCATCTGGCTGGACTGAATATCTCTCTGCCCCTGGCCGTATTCCGCGATGCCTGGCTGCCAGCCGTCAATGGGGATGGACTGCGTGGGCGTTTTCTTGGGGGAGGTGTTACCTTCTCAACCCTGCTGCCGATGCGGGCCATACCTTACCAGATGGTCTGTCTGCTGGGCATGAACGATGGAGACTATCCCCGTACTGGCTACCGCCAGGACTTTGATCTCATGACACTGTCCGGAATGGGCCGTGCTGGTGACCGTTCCCGCCGGGATGACGACCGCTATCTTATGCTGGAAGCCCTGCTTTCAGCACGGCAGGCACTCCATGTCAGCTGGACGGGCAGAGACCCGCGCAGCCACCAGACGCTGCTCCCCTCGCTGCTGGTTTCCCAGCTCCGCGACTGGCTCCGCCAGTGCTGGGGCGATGCAGCGCTCATGGCGAGGACGATTCTGCATCCAATGCACCCCTACAGTTCCCGCTATCTGGAAGACCGGCGCCTGGTGACCTATGCCCGCGAATGGTTCCCGGAGACGGTGGAAGAATCTGCCCCTGCGGTTTCTCTTCCACCACCAGCGGGGACATGGCCGCTCACCGTCCGGGATCTTGCCCAGATATTCCTGGACCCGGTTGGGGCCTTTTATGGCCAGCGACTGCAGGCCAGACCACCAAGGCGGGAGAACAGTCCCAGTGACGGGGAAGCGTTCACCCTCCAGCCTCTGGAAAAGTACAGGATACTGGAATCGCTGCTGGAGCAAATGGATGGCATGGACAACCACTTCTTCCTGGACCAGATGGAAAAGGAAGAACGTTCTGGTTTCCTTCCGCTGGGCACGGCCGGGAAAATGGCCCGCAAAGATCTTCAGGAAGGTCTCCGCGGCCCATGGAAAATCTGGATGGAGCATTGCCTCCCCATGGCCCCGGCAGACGGGAACCGCAGCCATGTGATTCTCGAAAAAGAATTCCTGCGGATGGAAACGCTCCTGCCAGATCTGCGTAAGCGGGGCTCCCGGGAATGGGTACTTTGCCGCTTCAGTGCGGGCAGGCTTGGTACCAGCCTACGCCAGATCCGGCCCGGAAAACTGGTCTTGTGGTGGATTGAGCAGCTTCTTGCAGCCCATGCTGGGAAACCCGCGGAGGGAATATTTGTCGGGCTGGACAGCTGGATCATTGCACCACCCCCGGAACCGGCTCCTGCTGGCACCATAATCCAGGAGCTCATGGACCTGGGCGTTGCGGTGTACCAGACGGCCCTGCCGGTCACACTCGAAATTGCCCTGGAGTATCTGGAAACCCCCGACCAGTGGCCCTTACTGCTGCAGAAACATTATGCCGATGGACATTACCGGCGGGGGAAACTGGCGGGCCATTCTTTTTTTCTCCGCCACTACCCCGAACCCGGGGACCTGGAATCCGCAGCCCCACCCCCCAGAAACATGGATCTACGGCAGCTGGCCCGCCGGTATTACCAGCCATTCCATTCCTGGCTGGAAACCCTTGAAGTCCGGCCGTATCCGGCAGAAAATACAGGATTCCCGAAATGATGGATCTGGATGCCCGCGATCTTCCCCTGGAAGGCTGTGCGCTGATTGAAGCCAGTGCGGGTACCGGAAAAACCTATACAATTTCAACCTTGTACCTGCGCCTGCTGCTGGGACACAGAGGATCAGCCCAAAGCCCGCTCTTTCCCCGCCTGCCACCTGAAATCCTGGTCATGACCTTTACCAGGGCAGCCACTCAGGAGCTGCGAGACCGCATTCGACGACGTGTGCAGGAAGCTCTCGCCATACTGGAAGACAAGGCCCAGGACCCCGACCCGCAGCTGTCAGCCATACTCGCTGACTATCCCTTGGCTGACGGGCCACATCTGGCCCGTAGACTGCGACTGGCTGCCGATGGCATGGATGATGCCGCGATTTTTACCATTGACGCATGGTGCCAGCGAGTCCTTCACGAACATGCCCTTCTGGCAGGCTGGGATCCGCGACAGAAGCTCGTG
>DAHXMJ010000002.1 GCA_027365525.1 Acidithiobacillus sp. | reverse complement strand
GAGGCGGTGGTGCTGCCGGCGTCACCGGACGTCATTGTCAGTCGGGCAACCGCCCCGCTTCCCAGGTTTCTGCAGATGGTAGACCATCTGCTCCGCCCGGGGACCCGGCTCATCCTGGCCAAGGGGCCAGGATGGCAGGAAGAAATCGCCCACTGTCCGCCGGGGACGTCCGCGGGAGTGCGGGTGCACCGGGTAGAAATTCCCGGTGCACCCGGAAGGGTTATTCTGGACTGGCAGGCCCCTCCGGAACCGGAGCGCGGGGGAGTGTCTGGCCGGCTGCCCCGCTAGGGGGTATCCTTGGCAGGAATTTCTGACGGCAGCTGGGAGTACCGGAACCGATCATGCGCTGTATTGCCGTAGCCAACCAGAAAGGCGGGGTGGGCAAAACCACTACCGCAGTCAATCTGGCCGTAGCGCTGGCCCAGGCCGGTAAGGACGTGCTTCTGGTCGACATGGATCCCCAGGGAAATGCCACTACCGGTATTGGTGCCAGCAGGCAGCGGACTCCTGGCGTCTACCATGTACTGCTGGGGGAGGCCAGTACCAGTGCCGCCCTCCAGGAGGCGGGCGGGATTGCCGTGCTCCCAGCCAGCCCCGATCTGGCTGGCGCCGAACTGGAGCTTGTCCAGGTGCAGGACCGTGAACAGCGCCTGCGGCTGGCCCTTGGGGGCGAAACAGGAAGGGAGTACGCGATCATTGACTGCCCGCCATCCCTCGGGCTGCTGACCATCAACGCCCTGGTTGCCGCAGACCGGGTGCTGATCCCCATGCAGTGCGAGTACTTTGCGCTGGAAGGGCTGGCACAGCTCCTGAGTACCCTCCGGCGGGTACGCAGCCAGTTCAACCCGGATCTGGAGGTGCAGGGACTGTTGCGGACCATGTACGACAGCCGCAACCGTCTTGCGGCCGAGGTAGGCTCGGAGCTGGAACGGCATTTTCCGGACAAGCTCTACCGCAACGTGATCCCCCGCAACGTGCGGCTGGCGGAAGCGCCGAGCTATGGGCGTGCCGCACTGGACTATGACCCCCACTGTGCCGGATCAGAAGCCTACCGCGGGCTTGCACAGGAATTCCTGCTGCGCGAGGGCGGTCAGTGACCCGGCGCCCGAGTGCCCTGGGACGGGGGCTGGATGCCCTGTTTTCCGGATCGTCTCCCGAGGAGCGGGTTGAACTGCGGCAGATACCGCTGGACCTCCTGCAGCGGGGCAAATACCAGCCCCGCCGCCAGTTCAGCCAAGAATCCCTGGACGAGCTGGCGGCGTCCATCCGGGCCGAAGGGGTGCTGCAGCCCATTGTGGTGCGGCAGGCTGGAGCGGGGCACTACGAGATCCTCGCAGGGGAGCGGCGCTGGCGGGCGGCGCAGATGGCAGGGCTACGGGATATCCCGGCCCTGCTGCGCGCCTGCAGTGACCAGCAGGCGCTGGCCATCGGACTGATCGAGAATATCCAGCGGCAGGCACTGAACCCCCTGGAGGAGGCCGCAGCGCTCCAGCGGCTGCTGGAGGAGTTCTCACTGAGCCATGAAGCCCTGTCGGAGGCGCTTGGGCGGTCACGTGCCGCGATCAGCAACCAGATCCGCCTGCTGCGTCTGGATCCGGACCTGCGGATCCATGTCGAGAAGGGGGCGCTCAGTGCCGGGCACGCACGCGCCCTGCTGGTGCTGGAGCCGCCAGAACAGCGTGAGGCCGCAGCCGTGGTAATGTCGGAGCAGCTGAATGTGCGCCAGACGGAACGTCTGGCGCAGAGGCTGCTGAAAACGGGCAGGAAAAAAAGAACCGTCACGGCAGCGGATCCGGACAGCCGGGCACTGGAAGAGGCGCTGGTACGCCATCTGGGGGTGGCTGTCCGGGTGCGCGATACTGGTGGTGGGGGTGGAGAAATGCGCATCCGCTGGAAGAATGCCGGCGAAGGGGCGGTGCTATGGGAGCGCCTTGGACTGCCCCAGCTGGACGAAAGCGGAACCTGAAGGGTCTTGACGAGTCAGGGCCTGCTGATTAGACTCGTCGCCAAACCGGGGTCTCGCCCTTGAATGAGAAAGAAAAAGTGGGGGGGGAGGCCGATTTCTCGTCTTATGTTGGGCGAGTGGCGGCATGGATGCTGGTCTCCGCCCTGCCCTTTGCAGGGCTGGCCGCCTGGCTCTGGGGGCGGATGGAGGCATGCGCCCTGCTCTACGCCGCAATTTTGAGCGTCGTCAACATGATCCTGCTGGGAAGCGGTCTCATGGCGCTCCCCGATGTACCCCAACGCGCCGGCAGGCGGCTGGGGGCATCGGTGGTGCAGCGCTGGATCTTCACGGTGGTGGCCCTGCTGGTGGCTATAGTCTGGCTGCATCTCCCAGTGCCCGGGCTGGTGGCCGGGCTTGTGCTCTCCCATCTTGTTTATCTAGGTTTCATGCTGCGGGAACGCAGCAGGCAAAGGAGTTAGCTGTGACTTCAGAAGACATCGGCCACCACCTGACCAACTGGGCAGTCGGTCAGGGATTCTGGACCTTTGACCTGGACACCATTGTGGTGGGCTGGGCGATGGCGGGAATTCTCGTGCTGGCATCCATGGCGGTCGGCGCGCGCCTGCAGGCCGGCGCCCCAGCGGGCCTGCAGAACTGGCTGGAGGCAGCGGTCGAGTTTATTGACAAGCTGGTGACAGACAGCTTTCCGGTTCGGGACCCCCTGATTGCCCCTGTGGCGCTAACCGTTTTTCTCTGGATTCTGCTGATGAACAGCATGGATGTGCTGCCGGCCTACCTGCCCGGGCTGGTAGCTGGATGGTTTGGGATCAGTGACTTCCGCGTCACCCCGACGGTCAATCTCAATACAACACTCGGCGTCGCGCTGGCGGTCTTCTTCCTGACCATTTTTACCAGCCTGCGGGTGAAAGGGTTTTCCTATTTCCGGACCTATCTGACTCATCCTTTCGGGAAGTACCTGTTCCCATTAAATATTGTCATGACCGCCATTGAGGAGATAACCAAGCCCCTTAGCCTTGCGCTGCGACTGTTTGGCAACATGTTCGCCGGCGAGCTGGTCTTCCTGCTTCTGGCGCTGCTGCCTTGGTGGGGAGAGATGGTCCTCGGGGTGGTGTGGTCTGGTTTTGAAAGCCTGATCATCATGCTGCAGGCGTTCATTTTTACCGTGCTGACGGTGGTGTACCTGGGCATGGCCAACATGCAGGAACACTGAAACGGCTGATAACGAATTTCCCCTCTTGTTTCCATTTTCTGTTTTAAGGAGCTTTTCATGGACGCACATACCATTATCGTTGCAGCAACCGCCATCGCCGTAGGCATCATTTTTGGTGCGGCAGGTCTCGGATCGGCCATTGGATGGGGTCTGATCACGTCAAAAACGATCGAGGGCATTACCCGTCAGCCGGAAATGCGCCCACAGCTGCTGGTGAACACCTTCATTTTTGCCGGCCTGATGGAATCTTTCCCATTCATCATCTTGGCCTTTGGTTTCTGGTTCCTCTTCGCCAACCCGTTCGTGGGCTGATGCTGGCCGGCTGAGCCGGCCCCTGTGCATGTGAGGAAATCATGAATCCAGTAGGTATTAATGCAACACTGATCATTCAGCTGATCACCTTTGCCGTTCTTGTGGCGCTGCTTTTCAAGTATCTCTATGGTCCGCTCCGGAAGGCAATGGACGCACGCCAGGCACGGATCGCAGACGGTCTGGCAGCAGCCGAGCGGGGCAAGGAAGAGCTGGACCTGGCCCAGAAGCGGGCTGCTGACATACTCCGGGAGGCCAAGGACCGCGCAGCAGGGATCGTGGCTGCAGCCGAAAAGCGCAGCAACGAGATGAGGGAAGAGGCCCAGAACCGGGCGCGGGAAGAAGCAGACCGCATCATTGCGGGTGCCAGAGCCGAAATCGAGGTGGAAAGCAACCGGGCGCGGGAACAGCTTCGTGGCCAGGTGGTACAGCTGGTGATCGATGGCACGGAACGGATCCTGCAGCGGGAAATTGATCTTCAGGCCCACCAGGACATTGTTGGCCGTATGGTCGCGCAGCTCTGAGGGGGCGCTCATGACAGAGTTCAGTACCCTTGCCCGCCCGTATGCGGACGCCCTTTTCCAGATGGCGAAAGCAGAGGGGCGGGAAACGGAATGGAGCCGGGCTGTGGGCCAGCTGGCAGTTTGGGTATCCGATGCGTCTGTGCGGGCATTCCTGGGTGATCCGGAGCGGGCCGAGGCAGACCGGGTTGCGCTGCTCTCGGAGATCGGCATGGAGGTCGACAGCACGGAATGGGAACGGTTTGTCGCCCTGCTGGTCCAGAACGGCCGCTGGAAGGTGGCTGCCGAGATTGCCCAGCTCTATGACCAGGCCATGCGGTCGGACCAGCGGCTCATGGATGTGCTGGTGACCAGCGCAGTACCGCTGGACGGCAAGCAGAAGGCGGCCATCCGGGAAGCGCTTGAGCGCCGCCATCCGGGATGCCACATGATATTGAGGGAAGCCCTCGACCCCACCCTTGTCGCAGGATTTCTGATACAGGCAGGAGACCAGACGGTCGATGCTTCCGTGCGTCCATGAAAAGCTCCTTAAAACAGAAAATGGAAA
This sequence comes from Acidithiobacillus sp., assembly GCA_027365525.1. Taxonomy (GTDB): domain Bacteria; phylum Pseudomonadota; class Gammaproteobacteria; order Acidithiobacillales; family Acidithiobacillaceae; genus Igneacidithiobacillus. The sequence continues at coordinate 27 of DAHXMJ010000002.1, read as the reverse complement.
CAAGAGGGGAAATTCGTTATCAGCCGT
>DAHXMJ010000041.1 GCA_027365525.1 Acidithiobacillus sp. | reverse complement strand
CTGGCACTGGAGCAGAGCAGGGAAGCGCTGCATCTTCTGCGCCTCCGTTATGAAAACGGGGTTGAAACCCTGGCCCGCCTTCTTCAGGGGCAAGCGGAACTGGACCATGCGCGCAGTGCTGTCGTCCAGGCACGCTATGAGGAGGCCATCCGGCGGGGAATGCTGCTGGTCGCCCTGGGTCGCATGGAACTGGCGGACATGCGCTACCTGGCCCGAAATGGCGGAAAGGCAGGAGAAAAATCATGAAAGTGCGGATGGCCAATCCAAGGTGGATTCCAGTGCTGGCCATGGCCCTGTCTCTGGTTGCGTGTGGCCATACTCCAGGCCGGGTGCAGGGACAGCAGCAGGGGGGGAAAGCTGTCGTGGCTACGCTCGTAACGGTATATGGCGGACAGGCGAGGGCGTATGCCAGTCTGCCCGGAACCGTGGTGGCCAGTGAGCAGGTCCAGATGGGTTCGAGGCTGAGCGGCTACCTCCGGAAACTCGGGGTCCGTGCGGGGCAACCCGTGAAAGCCGGACAGATCCTGTTTGAGGTGGATCCGGCGGGTGTGGACAGTCAGGTGCGCCAGGCCCAGGCAGATCTGGCCCAGGCAAAGGCCGCATTTTCGGAGGCTCAGTCCGACTACCGGCGCTTCGGAAAACTGTATGCGGCCCAAGCCGTCCCCCGGCAGCAGTGGGACCAGCTCAGGTCCCGGTATGCCATGGCCCGCGCCCGGATGGCAGCGGCCCGGGCCGGCGCTGCCAGAGCACGTTCGCTGCAGCGCTACGCAAGGGTGGTGGCTCCGTTTTCAGGCATTGTTACCGGAAAGTTCATGCAGGATGGCGATCTGGCCGTTCCTGGCCACCCCATCCTGGCCCTGGCGAATCCGCGACATCTTGAAGTGGAATGCAGTGTGAGTACCCCGCTTTTTGACCGCCTGCATCCCAGAGAGCCGGTCATGGTGGAAGGAGACGGGAAAAGTGTTGCCGCTACGGTCCTGGATCTGGTTCCTGTGGCGGATCCTGTCACACATACCCATCTGGTCAAGCTAGCCCTTCCCGCCGGGGGCGGAGGGCTGCAGGCAGGCAGTTTTGTCCGGGTCCGGATTCCCTCTGGAGAACAGGCGGCGGTCACTGTCCCGGCCAGTGCACTCCTCGACCGTGCGGGCATTCCCGGAGTTTTTGTGGTGGATGGACAGGGTGTTGCCCATTACCGCATGGTCCGCCCGGGGGCCAGAAGTGGTGACAGGGTCGAGATTCTCGCGGGCCTGAATCCTGGAGAAAGGATTGTGGCCGGCAGTGAACCGGGTATCGGCAATGGAGTCCGTGTTGTTGCTGCCAGGGCTTCCCATGGATGAACATGGCCTTTCCCTGAATCTGGCCGGGAAGCTTGCCCGCGCATTCTACCGGTCCAAAATCACGGTACTGGTCATGGTGGTCATCGCCCTTTTCGGAATTCTGGCCGTTTTGGTGACCCCAAGGCTGTACAACCCGGAAATTGTGGTTCCGGCAGCAGAAATTTTTGTCATGCGGCCGGGTTCCAGCAGCGGCGAAATCCATGATCTCGTCATACGCCCCCTGGAATCCCTGATGGCATCCCTGCCCGGCGTACGCCATACCTATGGCTACGCGGCCAATGACATGGGCATTGTCACCGTAGAATTCCAGGTTGGGTCCAACGAGGAAAAAAGCCTGCTGGAACTGTACAACCAGCTGAGCCGGAACATCGACCGGATGGCTCCTGGTACCTTGCAGCCACTGGTGAAATCCATCGGCATCAATAATGTTCCCATCATGACGGTTACCCTGGGCTCTGCATCAATGAGTCCGCTGCAGCTGCGCAGTGTGGCGGTACGGGTCATGGACCAACTGCAGAACGTTCCGGATGTCTCAAATGCGGAAGTGATCGGCGGAACTCCCCTGCAGGCCACCATCTGGCTGGATCCCGCAAGGCTGGCGGCTTCCGGGGTGGGCCTGCAGGAAATCCGCAGGACCCTACAGGCCAGCAACCTGGTCCTGCCTGCGGGACATCTTGTGCGCGGCAACCGGGAGATTCCGGTCCGTGTCAATGCGGCCCTGGGCTCAGACCGGGCACTGGGGAATGTTATCATCGGCAGCCATGGAGGACGTCCCATCTTCCTCCGTGATGTAGCCCGGATCGAGATGGGGCCTGCAGAAACCCACACGGCGGTGACCAGCACTTTTGGGCCGGCCAGCCGCCAGGGTTTCCCTGCGGGAAGCAGCATGTCCTCCGTGACCATTTCGCTGGCCAAGCGTCCGGGTACCAATGCAGTGGAGGTTACCCGCGCCCTTCAGGAAAAGCTGCACCGGCTGGAGCTCAGGGCCATTCCCCAGGGAATCCATGTGTCCATCACCCGGAATTACGGGGCCCGGGCAAACAGCGCGGTATCCACCCTTTTCGAGCATCTCGGCATTGCCATTGCCATTGTCGCTGTCATCCTGCTTCTCTTTCTAGGCTGGCGCGAGGCAGGGATCGTCATTCTCAGCGTCCCCCTGACGCTTGCGGTGGTTCTGGGGCTTGGGTGGATTCTGGGACAGACCATTAACCGGATTACCCTGTTCGCCCTGATCCTGTCGCTGGGCCTGCTCGTGGATGGCGGGATTGTCGTGATTGAGAACATCCACCGCCATCTTGCCGGAGGCCACAGTCCGCTCCCTTTTGCCGGACGGATTCTCCTTGCGACCAACGAGGTTGGAAATCCGACAAACATCGCCACGCTGGCCGTGATCCTTGCCTTTGTACCCATGGCATTCGTGACCGGAATGATGGGACCATTCATGCTGCCCATTCCCATTTTTGTTCCCATTGCCATGATCGCGTCCGTACTGCTGGCCTATATGGTAGTCCCTTGGGGGGCCTACCATTTTCTGGCCAGAAAGGCAGCCCGTCACGAGGAGATGCACCCCGGGGGTGAAGGAATGGCACGCGGTCCCCTCCAGCGCGCCTATCTGCGGGTTTTCCAGCCCCTGCTCCAGTCGGGAAAGCGGCGCAACCTGTTCTTTCTTTTTGTCATCCTGCTGCTGCTGCTTTCGCTTCTGATGCCCCTGTGGCAGTTCGTCCGACCCGAGGGCATGAATGGCCCCCTCAGTCCTTTCGGGGTCAATCTCAAAATGCTTCCCGCAGGCAATGTCAGTGATTTCCTGATCCAGATTGACACCCCGGCTGGGACAGCCCTGGAAGAGACGGGCCGGGTGGCGCAGTCTGTTGGAGACATTCTGTCAGGGAACCGCTATGTCCGAAATTTTCAAACCTATCT
>DAHXMJ010000038.1 GCA_027365525.1 Acidithiobacillus sp. | reverse complement strand
CTGAAGGGGGGCCTCTGGCTCCCCGCCCGGAGCGGGAATATCCCGGACAACCTGTTCAAGGATCTCGCGGATGCCAGTTCCTTCCTTCGCACTGGCGAGGATCGCCTCGCCTGCGGGCAGTCCAACGATTTCCTCGATTTCACGCCGCACCCGCTCGGGATCGGCAGCGGGAAGATCCACCTTGTTCAGGACCGGGATGATCTCCAGGTCATGCTCCATGGCCGTATAGCAGTTGGCGACGCTCTGCGCTTCCACCCCCTGCGAGGCATCCACCACCAGGAGAGCCCCTTCGCATGCGGCAAGGGAGCGGCTGACCTCATAGGAAAAATCCACATGCCCAGGAGTGTCGATCAGGTTGAACGTGTATTCCTGGCCATCATTGGCACAGTACAGGAGACGGACACTCTGCGCCTTGATGGTGATGCCCCGTTCCCGCTCGATATCCATGCTGTCCAGCACCTGGCTGGACATTTCCCTTTCGCTCAGTGCTCCGCAGAGCCGGATAAACTGGTCGGCAAGAGTGGATTTCCCGTGGTCCACATGGGCGATGATGGAAAAGTTGCGGATATGTTGCTGAGTGCTCATGCGCCCGTTTTCATGGTGACGTTACAATGCAAAAGGGCTGGCAGCCATACCAGCCCCTGGCTACTCTCCGCGTTTCAGTGCGGAAGGGAAAGAACGACGTAGAAATTCCCCTCCTGCCGGTGCAGGAGTACCGGAACCGGCTGTCCCGCCGGCAGGGAGGCTACCAGCTTCTGCAGCTCTTCCACACTGGTCACCGGCTGCTGCGCCATCTGCAGGATCACGTCTCCCGGACGGATTCCTGCCTCGGCTGCCGGACCATTGCCCACGCTCAGCACCAGAATCCCGGACTGGACCTGCAGCTGCTGCCGCTCCGAGGCGGACAGGGGCCCTACCTCAATGTTCAGCCGGCGGATCTGCCCTTTCTTCTGGGGACTCCTGCCCGTGGCGGGAGATCCCAGCCCTCCCTCGTTGCCTGGGAGGTTTTCGACTGTAATCGGCACGGTCATGGGATGCCCACCGCGGATGATCCCGAGCTTGGCCTGGTAGCCGGCCGGCAGCGCGCCCACCAGGGGAGGCAGCTGGGCGGAATTGTAGATGGGCTGGCCATCGAAGGAAACAATCACATCTCCCGGCTTCAGGCCAGCCTTGGCTGCGGGCCCGTTGGCCACCACCTGGGATACCAGGGCACCCATGGGCTCTTTCATGTGGAACGAACGGGCAAGATCCATGCTGACATCCTGCACCATCACGCCCAGCCACCCGAAATGCACCTTCTGGTGCAGTTTCAGCTGCTTGACCGCGTCCATGGCCACATTGATGGGGATAGAAAAGGAAAGCCCCATGTACCCGCCGCTGCTGGTATAGATCTGGTCGTTGATCCCGACCACCTGCCCTTTCATGTTGAACAGGGGGCCGCCAGAATTGCCCGGATTGATGGGTACGTCGGTCTGGACAAAGGGAATGTAGGGATCGTCGGGAAGTGGACGGGAGGTTGCGCTGACTACCCCCTGGGTGACACTGTTTTCAAAACCGAAAGGCGCACCAACCGCCAGCACCCATTGCCCGACTTCCAGCCTGCCCGAATTTCCGAGCTGGACTGTTGGCAGATTTTTAGCGTTGATCTTGAGCAGAGCCACGTCAATCCGGGTGGAAAGGCCAACCAGCTTGGCCCGGTACTGCTGGTGGTTGGTCAGGCTGACAATTATTTTCTGTGCCCCCCGGACCACATGGGCGGCCGTCACAATGTAGCCGTCCGGGCTAACGATGAAACCGGAGCCCAGGGACTGGACCTGGTATTTCTGCGCAGGGGCCTGCAACCCGGGCCCCAGGAAAGGACCGAAAAACTGGTTGAACGGAGACCCGGGAGGAAAAGGGGAGGACGGGTGGGCAGTTTTGGTCTCTGTGGTACTGATGTTAACGACAGCCGGGCCAAACTGCCGGACAATCGGGGTAAAATCTGGAAGCGCGACGAGATCCTGCCCTTCCGCCCCTGCGAAAGCCGGTACAGCACTGCCCAGAACAAGCGCCAGCCCCACACATGCCCCGACAAGCGGGCGCCTGATACCCAACAGAGATTTTACCTGCACAATTCCTTCCTCCTGACGGTCTGTCCAGACCCGGATACGGCAAGGGCTGGGAAGGATGGCTGGCTGCCATCCTTCCCAGCCTGCGTATCAGAACCTGATAATATCCAGTCTAAATCAACTGCACGGCCGAGGCTATCACGGATTGCCGTTTGCCGATCCATACCCTGTCTGCTGCAGGCCGAGGCCGGAGGGGTATCCATACCCTACCGCAAGCAGCCCTCCGGCCTGCGCCGCGGAACCGGTCTCCTGAGCCTGCTGGCGATGGGCCTGGCCTGCTGACAGGAGGCGGCGCTGCCCGGGGACCCAGATCCGCTGGATGTCCCGCTGGATGAGAAGATCCGCCTCGCTGCTCCGGGACGGCCCACCTCCGAAGAGGCGTACGGGCCGGAGAATGAAACGGTCACCTCCCTGGGGAAGCATGATGGCCGGCGTCCGGAGGGCAGAAAAGGTGCCCGCCTGCGCCGGAATGGCACGGGGGGAGGTTCCTGTCGGCCCAAACAGCACGACTGAAGCCGAAAGCACCGCCACAGCGGCTGCAGAAGAGATTCCAATCCAGCGGAACCGGCCGGCTCTTGCCACGGGTTCCGGAGCCAGCTCCACGGCAATGGCCTGCTGCACCCGGTCCGCAAAACTGGCCGACGGAAGCAGAACCCCCTGGTGTCCGTGCTGCAGTAGAAAAGCGATCCTGTGCTGGGATTCCCAGCTGTCCCGCAGTTCTTTTTCTGTCTGGAGTCGGGTGGCCATCCGCTGCGCTGCAATGCCATCCAGTGCTCCATCCATGAACGCCATCAATCTGTCCTGGGTTTCATCGTTCATGATCTACCTGCTCCAACAAAGGTGCCAACACCTTGGCTATCGCTTCCCTCGCCCGGAAAATCCGGGACCGGACCGTTCCTACCGGGCACTCCATAACCTGTGCGATCTCATCATAGCTCAGGCCTTCCAGCTCACGAAGAGTAACTGCCACCCGCAGATCCTCCGGTAGCGCCTGCAGCGCCCCGTCCATATGCCGGGTGATTTCCTTGCCCAGCAGGATCCCTTCGGGGGTATCGTATTCTCTTAGTCTCTCTGCACCCTCAAATTGTTCCGCATCCTGCGCATCAATATCCGAAGTGGCAACCTGCCGCCCCTGGGCAGCAAGGTGGTTTTTCGCCGAATTGACGGCAATGCGGTACAGCCAGGTATAAAAGGCACTGTCCCCCCGGAAGCTGCGCAGTGCGCGGTAGGCCTTGATAAACGCCTCCTGTGCGACATCTTCCGCCTCTTCCGGATTGCGCACAAACCTGCCCACCAGATTCAGCACCCGGCTCTGGTATTTCCGTACCAGCAGGTCAAAAGCCTGCTTTTCCCCTTTCTGGACCCGCTGTACCAGCAGCAGGTCTGACTGCGCGCCCGAATCCTCCCCTTTGGGCTGCTGGCCACGCCCAGCTGTTCTCTTCATCCGGAATTTCCTTCCTCCGCTGTCCCGATGGCAGGGGAAGAGCCGCTGGATGGTCCCGCTTCCCGACAACCTGCCGCCCATCGTATCATGAGCGACCAATGGTGGTGCAATCACCACCCTGCACCCGGGGTGTCCATGCCCGTATTTGATTTTCTTGTCATCGGCACCGGCGCCGCAGGCCTAAGCTGTGCCCTTGAACTGGCAGAGCTTGGCGAGGTGGCCGTACTGGGCAAGGACGGGCTGTCCGATTCGGCCAGCGACTGGGCACAGGGGGGCATTGCGGCGGTTACCGGGCAGGTCCAGGACAGTCTGGAGGCACATGTGGCAGATACGCTGGATGCTGGCGCCGGGCTCTGCCACCGGGACCGGGTGCAGCAGATCCTGGGCGCCGCACCCGCCGCCATCGAAAGGCTGGTCCACTGGGGGGTCCCCTTTGACCAGGAAGACAGCCGCTGGCACCTGACCCGCGAGGGGGGGCACAGCGTCCGCAGGGTGCTGCACCAGGCCGACCATACCGGACACGCCATCACCAGAGCACTCCTGCACCAGGCCAGCCTGCATTCCCGCATCCATCTCTTCGGCCAGGCATTTGCCGGTGACCTGATCCTGCAGGAGGGTGCCTGCAAGGGGGTCTGGGTCCTGGGCACCAATGGACAGTGGCAGGCCTGGCTGGCCCGTGCAGTCATCCTTGCGAGCGGTGGGATTGGACAGATATATCTCCATACCAGCAATCCCAGTGGGGCGACTGGGGACGGTGTGGCGCTGGCCTACCGGGCCGGGGCCCAGCTGGCCGGCCTGGAATTCGTCCAGTTCCACCCCACCACCCTTTACGATCCTGGGCAGCCGGCCTTTCTCCTGTCGGAAGCGTTGCGGGGAGAAGGAGCCATACTCCGGCTTCCAGGCAATGGGCAGTTCGCGGAACGGTATGATCCCCGGGCGGAGCTGGCACCGCGGGACATCGTCACCCGGGCCATCCAGCATGAAATGCTGGCACACGGGCTATCCCACGTGGAACTGGACATCAGCAGCCGGTCTCCAGAAAAAATCCGTTCCCACTTCCCCAGCATCTACGCCCACTGTCTGGCACGGGGGCATGATCTCACCCAGGGCCCCGTACCCGTGGTTCCTGCCGCCCATTACAGCTGTGGCGGAGTTGTGACCGACCTGAACGGCCAGACAACCATTCCCTCCCTCTACGCAGCAGGAGAAGTGGCGTGGACAGGCCTGCATGGCGCGAACCGCCTCGCCAGCAATTCCCTGCTCGAATGTATCGTAATGGCCCACTTTACCGCCAGAACTATCGCCGGGAAACTGGCAGACGGCTCCCGGCTACCCTGTTCCCGCCGGCAGAACATTCCCCGCTGCACCCAGGTCCCCGACGCCCATACTGTCGCAGAAACCCGGTACCGTCTGCAGGCCGGCATGTGGGAAAATGTCGGCATTCTGCGCAGCCCGTCCGGGATGTCCACCGCACTGGGACAGTGGAAAGAGTGGCTGGAGAACCTTTTTCCGGAACCCCGTTCCCTGCTTCCTAGCCGCGAGGCATCGGAACTGCGCAATCTGCTCCAGACGGCCATACTGGTAACAGCGGGAGCACTCCACCGGCATGAATCCCGGGGGTGCCATTTCGATACCGCTTTTCCACATCCGCGCACGGAACCCCTTGATCTTTTCCAGTCCCGCCAGTGGCCAGAACCACAGCCGCGCGCCGTGCTGGCGCTGGCCTGACACCCGGAATACAGGATACGGAAAACCCGGTTGCGGTTCCCACAGACTACGCCCCGCTACAGGGGCTTTCCACTGGTCACCATGGAAAGCTATCATCTGCCTACACGAGCGTATCCGCGCGGGGGCCCCGTTTGATGTCCAGCCAATTTTTCCACACCTCCCTAAAATCCGAACTGGGGATTATCCAGATTCAGGGACCCGACGCCGGGAAATTTCTGCAGGGACAGTTCTCCAGCGACCTGCTGGGGCTCGCGGATGGCCAGGGGCAGTGGAGCAGCTACAGCACTGCCAAGGGGCGCATGATTGCCAATTTCTATATCCTGCACCAGGATGGGGCCTTCTTCATGTTCCTCTCTGCAGACTTGGCCGGAGAGGTCGTCAACAGACTGCTCAAATACCGTCTCATGGCCAAAGCAGAAATTTCCCGCGCGGAGGACCATGGCTGGTCCCTGCTTGGCGTGTGGGGAGAAGGGGCTGAACAGGGACTGTCTTCTGCCCTCCAGGACGTGGTCCCAGAGGAGGCTAACAGGGGAAGCAGACTGTCTGGCGGACTGCTGCTCCTGCGAACACCCTGGAAAGAACCCGCATGGTGGGTAACCGGGCCGGCCATTGCCCTGGAAGGCGTTGGCAACAAACTGGAGGAAGCCGGAGGGGTGCGCGCCGGAGCGGATGCATGGCGCCACACCGCAATTATGGCCGGAACCGCTTTCATCACCCGTGCGACGTCCGAACAGGTAATTCCTCAGGAGCTCAACTTGGAAATCCTGGGGGGCATAAGCTTTAAAAAGGGCTGCTACCCGGGACAGGAAATCGTTGCAAGGTCCCATTACCTGGGAAAGCTGAAAAACCAGTGCTACCGCATCGAGAGTCCGGTAGAGATGCACCCCGGAGAACCCATTTTCACTCCGGAAATGGGGGAACAGGCTGTTGGAACGGTCATCAATGCGGCCCGTAACGGGGACAGCCATACGGCTCTCGCCGTCCTCCGCGCCGCCAACGCGCAGGCACCCCTCTACCTGGGCAGCCCTGCAGGTCCCCGGATCAGCCTTGGGACACTCCCCTATCCGCTCCCCCTGGAACGGAACGGCGCCGACTGATCCATGTGGGGCCTAGTTGCCGGCATCGTGGGATATTTCCCCATCGCGTGGTACGCCCACCGCCGTCTTGACAGTCTCGGGGTCCCTCCCGGAACAGGCCGAAAATTGATGGTGTTTGCCCTTGCAACAGCCCTTTCCTCAGCCCTTGGCGATGGTGTGTCTTTCCTGACCACTTCACCTGCCCAGCGAACCAGGAATGGTGCGCTGCACCAGCAGACCATGAAACTCATGGCCGGAACACTGGCCTGCACCAGAAACCCCGCCGCGCCATCGTGCCAGAAAGAGGAGGCAGCTGCCCATTCCCTGGTGGCACAGATGTTCGGAGAAGGGGGAACCCCTCACCCACGACACTAGCAGCGGCACACGCCCCTTCCTGTAGGCATGGAGACAGACAGGAGGATAAAGATGGCTTGGCGGCGCCGGCGCTAACGAGCCTCTGGCCGATACGCCTGCTGGCGCCAAATTCATGTCTTCCAGACAGAAACCCGGTGTCTGGCTTCGCGGAATCAGGAAACCAGTCGGGCCACTACTCAGTCCAGAAAAAGTGCCAGAACTCCGGTATACCCGTAAATCCGGTCGCGGGAAATTTCACCATTGGCAAAAAATCCCACCAGGGGAGCGCGGTCCAGAGCTTCGGCAATCTGCCCGAGTTCCGCGGAATTTGGGCCAAAGAGGCTTTCTCCACGTCCCAGACAGGAAAAATAGAGTCCTCCCCGGATCTGCCGGTCCCCTTTCAGCTTCAGGATATCGGCAAGCATACGATCGAGATCCTGACGGGCTGCGGTGCCATCACGCTTGCAGAACACCAGTTCCTGCCCTGGCTGGACATAGTCACCAATCGCTACCAGTCCATGTTCCGTATCGACACCCGCGAGGCTGCGCACCAGGTAATTTCCCCGGTCATCTCCCCGAACCGGAAGAGCGGCAAAAATGAAACCGGCAGCTTTCCGGATATCCTGCGCTAGGACATCTCCCACTTCTTCGTACAGAACCTCCAGCGCCGGCCGGCGGTCCAGCATGGCAACAATATTGTGCTGGGCTTCCTGGATCCGGTGGACGGGTCCTATGGGACTGCATCCCTGACTTAGACGGGCAACCAGTGGTACCCCGGCAGAAAAAGCCACGCCACTCAGCCCACCGTGAACAACCTGACGGGCAATCTGTGCACCCTGGTGGCGGCTGCTGGTGATACCGCCCAGCAGAAACCCGCTCCCAGTCCTGCCAGCCAGGTCGGCAACCTGGACTGCAGGATCCCCGCCAGTCTGCGAATCGCCATGCACAATGGCCAGATGGGGCAGGCTGCCATCGGGAAAAGACAGCGAGGGCTCCTTGCCAGAAAAAATCCTGTAGTTTTCCTGCGGAATGTCCGTGAACATCAGGGCCAGGGCAGGTTCATCCAGATACTCCTGCCCAGTTGCACAGATGCCGACTCCGATACTGCCAGTCCAGTCTGCAACTCCCGTCCGTTCCCTGAGGGCAGAAACAATTGCTTCCAGTACATCCTCAAAATGGTCTGAGACATACAGGAATCCCAGGGTCGCAGGAAACCTCTCCCACGGACAGGATGCCAGGGCCGCCTGCAGGGCCTCCCGCCAGTCTGCAGAACGCGCGTGGCCATAGGGAAAAGGGGGGTTCTTCATGTATACATGTCCTGGAAAACTGTCCGGCATCTCCGCCAGCCCGTATCTGCCGCCACCAGCCAGCACAGGGTATCTGTGGGGAAACTTCCCGTCCAATGAAGTCGCGGTCTAGTACAGGATTTCCGGAACGCCAGATAATCCGAAGTCCAGGTCTTTACTGGAAGGCTGAAAACACAAGGGGTCAGAAACCGGAAAGTCAGGATGTGACCTAAGGCTTTCGGGCAAGCCCTGCAGGGTTCCAGACGGAAAACCCCGCGTTTTGCGGGGTTTTCCGGTTTCAGGAACATGCTGGATTTTGAATCTGGTGGAGCCAAGCGGGATCGAACCGCTGACCTCTTGAATGCCATTCAAGCGCTCTCCCAGCTGAGCTATGGCCCCGGTGCTGCGCATTCTCCCCGAAGTTCCCGCCCCGTGTCAACTGGGTCTGGAGAGGCCCGGGCAGCAGGAACCCGGATCGACTTATGCCGCATGTCTGGCAGCGAGGCCCGCTTTTTCCAGACATGCAGGAAGAAGTGCCAGCAGGCGGAGGCCCCGCTGGACCTCCGGATCTTTCAGGAGATGGTACAGACCACCAATACCTCCCCCCCGGGTGTCGACGATCGATGCCATGGCTTCTTCCAGGGCGCAGAGCAGCCGGCTGGCAGCACGGGCGGCACCTGCCACGGGAAGGGCTGGCAGTTCCGGCAGGATCTCCTGCACCAATTGCCCGGCCAGCGCATCCAGATCCACTGTTTCCAAAAAAAGTCCTATCTGGCTGCTCAGGCTGGCCAGACGCTCCCAGTTTCCGTCTTCCCCGATCCGCCGGAACAATCTCAGGAGCATGATCAGGCTCTCGTCCACACGCGTTTCTTCCCAGAGAGCACCCAGCTCTGCCGCCTTCTGTACCAGGGCTTCCCCGGCCGGCCCCTCAAAAAATTCCAGGGCGGCCTCTATCCTGGACAGAAGGGCTGAAGCAAGCCCCAGCAGGCGGGTCACTTCCGCAATGGGCATCTTTCGGAGTGCCTCAAGAATCTGCGGTACCAGTGGTTCCAGAAGTGTAGCGCTTGCAAAAATATAATCGGCGTTTTCCCGGATCCACCGGAGCCCTCCGGTTTTTCGCAGCACTTCCAGGGTTTCCAGCAGCTCTGGTACCAGAGCCATTCCATACCGGGTATTCCATTCCGCCGCCTGAAGCACCAGCGTAGCCATAGGGGTTTCGATCCCTGGCACTTCCAGCAGCTGCCGCATTTTCAGTGCCATGTCCCCCAGATGTGCCAGGCCTGCCCACTGGTCAGGGGTCAGGGGAAGTTTCGGCGCATTTTCCTCAGCCATAGGCATAAAGCTTCTCCCTTTTGTCGTGGCATTCCGGATTCTCCCCCACCTGGGGAATCTTTCCGTCAAGCAGCGAAGATTTTCTCGGCCAAAAGCCTGGACACGTCCAGCCCCCAGTCCGGAACCTTGCCATGTGTCCGGAAGAACAGGTTCTTGTACTGCATTTTCAGCAGAAAAGGGACATGGCCCATCTTGAGAACCTGCTCACTGCCACCAAACCAGCTGTTGGAGCGTATGTAGAATGCCTGTCTGGCTCCCATGTCGCCGATGCAGTAGACGACCGGCTCAAGGGGCTGGTCCGCTTCCTCCGCCGCCATCCGTCCCATATCCATGGCAATCTGCCGCCCCACAATATCCCCTTCGGCGTGCCCAATACCACCAAGCTTCGGAACCGTAATGGCGGCGGCATCCCCGGCTGCAAAAACCGTAGGATACTTGGGATTCCGCATGGTCACGTCGGTCACCACAAATCCTTCGCTGTCGGAAATCGGCAGCCCGCGAAGAAATTCATGCGGCACCCAGTCCGGAAAAACAATTTTCAGTTCGGCTTCAATGGACGTTCCACTCGCCAGCTCTACGCCTTCCCCACTGATGCGGGCAATATCCCGGCCATTGTTCACATACTTGAAGCCCATTCCAGAGGCGATGTCCAGCAGTTTGGCCACCACTTCCTCACCGGCATCCTCGGCAATCAGCCCGGCAGGCGTGAAAATGGTAATTTTTTCCGGACCTCCCTTCCCATGCTGCTTGAGCCAGGTTGCCATGGCTAGCATGGTTTCCACCGGTGGTCCTTCACAGGCCGCCTCGGCACTGGGGAAAGCATGGCCACCGTACAGGCGGATATCCTTTGTCCCATCCCCCTGATGGAAGCGGGCTGAACCGATCGCAATCGGTCCTC
>DAHXMJ010000026.1 GCA_027365525.1 Acidithiobacillus sp. | reverse complement strand
CACGGTCTGGACCACGGGCCAGCCATTGATGGCAAAAGACTCATAGGAAAGCCAGGCGGCGCGTCCGCCCATAAGGGCGAGGCCCGCGGCCAGGCCGGCACAGGCATCCTCGTTCAGGGGTTCATAGACCTGCCCGGACGGACTCTGGTTGTACAGCGGGTCCTCTGTGGGGTGCCGGATCTTGAGCGCGTCGTTGATGTTTTTCATGGCCGACGCCTCGTTGCCATCGGCGTTGGTCACCACAAAACGGGGATCCTGCTGGCCCACCCACGCCACGAGGGCGCCAAAGGCGGTCGCTGGAACCTCACTGCTGCCTACCGGGAAATCCTGTACCGGAAATGGGGGCAGGGGCACATTGGCCAGTTCCTGCTCTGTCACCGACGTCCGGGCAGCGGGGCCCCCGCCCGCCCGGCGGAAATTCTCCCGCACCAGCGACCAGGCTTCCGGGCTCAGGGCGCGCTCCTGCAGCGCACGGTCGATCTCTGGCGACTGGAGCGTATCTTTCGGGTAGAGATTGTGGGATTTGGCCCCCAGAACATGGGCCCCAGCCCCCTTCATCTGCTTCAGGAGAAACGCCGTGTGGCGGCCGGACAGGGCACTGTCGGCGGCCTCGGCCATGCCTTTCAGGACCGCTTCCATGAAGGCCAGACGCTGGCCGAAGGAAAACCGGGCTGAATCCACATAGGCCCCGGCCTGCCCTGCGTCGTCAAAATCTTTCGCGTCGACCAGGACGACCCGGTCAAAATCGTGGGCCTCCCAGTAACGCACCATGCTGGCGTTGTCCATGCGCGATACCATGGAATGGTGTTCCTGGCTGAAGCCGTTCCACACCAGGACCGGCAGGTAGTTGGTGACCTTCGGATAGGCGAAGTGGAAGTGCTTCATGGCACCCATCACATAGGGTTCCCCAAAGCCGCCGTCACCGATGGTGACCGGAAACAGGATGCCCGGATGCAGCAGCGCGGCCGCCATGGCAAAGTGCTGCCCCTGGCCGAGCGGGCCGGCGGGCGCGAGGAGCCCGGGGATGGCGCCAGAGAGATGGCCCAGGAGACCATGCCGCTCGCGGAAGCGCCCGGCCAGGTCCCTCATGCTGAAAATTCCCATGGATTCGAGCGAGCTGTCGAGGAACATGGCGCTGTAGTAGCCTGGAGCGTGGTGTCCCACCTCGGTAATGATCTGGGTGTGCCCCAGCATGACCAGTGCGGCATACGCCTCGGCGCTGGACGCAAACCCTCCGGGATGCCCCGACGACTTGCTGGCGCAGATCTGCAGGGTGCAGTAGCGCAGGGCATCGGCCATCAGGAGCGACTGGTAGACCGCCTCCGGACGGATGGGACGGGAAATGGCTGCAGCGCCTTCCGGGATGGCGGCCTCCCGCCCATACTGTCCAAACTCTGGCCACGGCCCGCCGAAATGGCTCATGCCTTCACAGAATTCCGGGGCGTTTTCAGGCAAAACGGAAAAAGCAGTCATGACAGGTATCCTTATCCGAGCATCGCGCTACACTTTAGGGAAGAGCCCTTCCGGAAGCAATATGCGGAACCGCACCGGCGCCACTTCCCGCCGGTTTCTTCCAAGGAGGGCAGCGTGCTAGTCTCTCGCGCATGCAGACCCATATCGACCCCTCCTTCCAGTCCGACCCAGACATGCCGGAGGCGGAATCCATTCTCCGCGCCTGTGTGCACTGCGGTTTCTGCACCGCCACCTGCCCCACCTACCAGGTCCTGGGCGACGAACTGGAAAGTCCCAGGGGGCGGATCTACCTCATCCGTGAATTTCTCTCCGGCCACCCTGCCACCCTGAAATCTCTGGAACACCTCGACCGCTGCCTCGGCTGCCGGGCCTGTGAAACCACCTGTCCCTCCGGAGTCCGCTATGGGCGCCTGCTGGAGATCGGACGCAGCCGCATGGAGCAGAAAATTTCCCGCCCGGTAGCCGACCGGGCAAAGCGCCTGCTGCTGCGCAAAACCGTCCCCCATCCTGCCCGGCTGCGCCCGCTCCTGAAACTGGCCGGAACAGTGGGTCCATGGATCCCTCCGGCCTTGCGAAAAAAAATTCCGCCAGCCGTCTCCGGACCGTCCCTGGTTCCCCGGAGAGAAAGGGCTGTAGAAGGTGGGGCACAGAAGCAGCAGGTACTGGTCCTCGCGGGATGTGTCCAGAGTGTCTCCACACCGGCGACCGTCACGGCCCTGGAGACGCTCCTGGGCACCCTGGGAATCCGCGCTGTCCTTCCGGAGACGGCCGGCTGCTGTGGCGCCCTGTCCCTCCATCTGGGGGCCGGGGAGGAAGCGCGGGAGTTCATGCGCCACAACATTGACGCCTGGTGGCCCCATGTCGAAGCGGGAGCCGGGGCAATACTGGTTCCGGCCAGTGGTTGCGGGCTGATGGTCCGGGAATACGCGGAACACCTGCGCCACGATCCCGCATATGCACAAAAGGCCGCCACCATTTCCGGGCTGGCCCAGGATCCGGGCCGCTACCTCCTGGAACAGGGGCTCGCCAGCCGGCTGGAAAAACTGACCGGACTGCGCATCGCCTTCCACGCTCCCTGCACCCTGCAGCACGGGCTGAAAGTGTCTGGCGCGGTGGAAACCCTGCTGGAGTCCGCTGGACACACACTCACCCATGTACCCGATTCCCATCTCTGCTGCGGATCCGCCGGTGCCTATTCCCTGCTCCAGCCGGAACTCTCACACATCCTGCGGCAGAACCGGATCGGATGTCTGACCAGCGGGACACCCGAGGTCATTGCCACCGCCAATATTGGCTGCCAACTGCATCTCCAGGCCGCAAGTCCGGTTCCTGTCCGGCACTGGCTGGAGCTTCTGCTGCAGGAGACTGCGGAAAACCGGGAGTCTCTGTCCTGAACCGGCGGGCATGCAGGGAGACCACATAAAACCTGGAAAACGGGCTAGTCTGTGCACTGCTACCAGATGCGCATTGCAGGAATTATGGTATGCTTGCAACAGGCAGGTTTGGCTGCAGAACGAAATGTCAGCCCCGTGCCCGGGAAAAATCTCTGGAACTATATGAACCCCCTCAACCATGAACCCAAATCTGGATGACAGGGAGCTTGATCTGCTCCTGCCAATGCGCGCCGGTCTTCCCCTGGGAGATTTGCTGACTGCCACTTTCCTGGAAGGAGCCGAAGTGGTACTGCTCCCCGGGCTGGAAACCCTGGGTTTCCAGAAAGGACAGAGCGCCAGGGTTTTTTCCGATGATCCGGACGACAGTGGAACCCGCTGCCATTTAGACCGCTGGGCACAGGAAGAAATTGTTTTCGAACCAGACGTGTCTTCCCCCAAAGACTCCTGGATCTACCAGAATACCCTGATTTTTCTGCTGGCAAGACCCTGGATGCTGGGTTTTTTTGCCGGCTGCAAGTCTTCCAGCCAATCCCTGTTCAGCTTTGGCCGCCCAGGACGGGTCCTTCGCCGGATGGCCCGCATGCATCCCAGAATGCGGATAGATGGCAATATCCTTCTGCACCGGAAGCAGGGAGACGGGCTGAAAGGAAAAATTTATGACCTGGGTCCTGGAGGAGCCAGTTTCTACTGCAATGCCGGAGATTTTGCGAAGGGGGAAACCCTGCTGGCGGAATTCGAAATCCCGGAGTGCGGGACCTTTGAAACCCTGGTGACCATAGCCCGGCAGGAAGTTCTCACCAATTCGCGCTGGCGCTACCTGGTTGGCATGCACTATAACCTGACAGCTGAGCAGCGCCAGAAGCTGGAACAGATCTTAATGCGCAAAAAAGAGGGAAGAACTACCCCCCCCTGAAGGTCGGGGCCTGCATGGCCGTACACAGGCCGGGTTGGCAAGGGACGACAGTGGTAGCCATTACGAATTTTTTTAGAAGACTCAGGGCAATCTCCTAATAGCTTTCCAGGGCGTCGGTACCATTTGCTCAACCTGATTGAGAAATCCGGCAAGAAAACAACAGATCATTCCTGATTGACCGGTGTGATGCTGCTAAAATTTCGGGCAGCAAAGCGCTGACGCGGCAGGAAAATTTTACAGGCCTGAAGCTTCTATAGCAAAACCATCCGTGAAACATGGTAAAACCATGGCAAGGTAGCAGGCAGGCTTCCCACCCGGCCGATGGTTCAAACTCCCGGGGATGGCACTCCTAATTCGTATGCTTTTAGCGTGAAATTTGTCACGGAACCCAACGAATAGCTGACGGAGTCAGCTGATATCCGCCAACAGTAGCACTGTTGGCTGCAGCAACTGGCTGCGTCAGGGTAATCGCACCGTTAATTGTTGTGCTAGTTTTACCGTTCTTGCCACTGGTTGACGAAATTCCATTTTCAGCAATTATAGTTCCTCCAAAAGTGTAGCTGCCACCACCGTTTAGATTCAAGCTCCCGCTCGCAGCAACATCTCCGTAGAAGGACGATCCTTTTCCCGGCAGAAGGATATTACTTTCAGATACAAGAATTAATCCTTGTAAATTCTGGTAAGGTTCTTCCGTTGTTCCTGCACAGTCTGGAAGTCCGGGATACGATGCACAATAATTTGTTGGAATGTATGGTGTTCCACTACCTGTTGTCGCAGCAAATGGAAGCAGGTTGACAGAGCCATTTACCGTTATCTCGCCAGCAGTTGCTATCGTCAACTGGGAAAATGGTGGTGAACCAGAGCTAAAATCCACATTAATGTTCTGGTTAGAATATATAAATGCATTGACTGGATTTTCTATGGTCCACGTACCCAGAGACCCTGGCGGGTTACTGGCACCATAAGAGAAGGTTGCAGGACAGGCAGAAGCAATGCATGTGTAATCAGAGCTGGTCGAAATTCCTTTCGGCAAAAGCCCCTGGTCTATGTAAAACTGGACTGCTGTCTCTGGTATGGTCAAAGTGTTTCCTACGAGATTAACAGTCGAAAATTGAGACAAGCTATGCGAAAAGATAACCGGAAACTGAGATATTGGTATATAAGTGTACGTGGTTCCATTCAATGTGATCCCGGACGATGCCGAATTTGATGCTGTAGATGCAACAATAATATTTGGGATACCACCATTGTTCAGATTGCCGTTAAACGTTGAACTAGGCCCAAGAATGAGGTTTGCATTATATTTTCCAAGGCTATTAAGTTTGGCGGTCAAATAGCTATCTGCGGTTTGAATGGCATTGCCACTTCTCCCGGTCGACAAGACTTTTATGTACCCACTAGGTGCTGTTCCTAGTGGCGACAATACCGAAGAGAAAGTATTGGCCACTACCATGGCCTGGACATTTGCATTTGTCGGCTGTGTAAAGTCCTGATCGATGATCCCGCTGCCTGATGCAAGCGATGCCGTGACCAGATTCACAAGGCTTGCAGACGCTGGCGGGTTCGAGCCTACATAAACGCTCTGTGTGTATCCGGCAACCGCTTGAATCCCCATAAGAGCAGCCGTACGGGCCTGGTTTGCTGCATTCTCATGATAAACAGACTGCTGGGCATTATCTGTCATGCTCAGCACCCCCCAAGACGCAAGTCCCAGCACCAGGGCGGCGACCAGAACCGCGCCCAGCAGTGCTATACCGCTTTCTCTGGAATATGTTACTGTCCCTGCTGATTGAGCAGACATGCGGAAACCTCCACTGGAGCCGTTCCGTTATTTGGGGTATAGGTTGCAATCACGGCTGGGGCAGTTGTCCCGAATGCCGGGTCCAAACAGCTTGTGCTGGTTGCGGCGGAAAGCGTCCAGCCCGTTCCAACGGGAAAGGCCGCAGTATTTTGTCCACTATTTCCCTGCCCACAGGCGGTACCGCCTGTGGTTGTCCACGAAGCGACATTGCCTGACAGGGCAAAAGTTCCTGAGCAGGGTATGCAGCCTCCACTACTGGCAACTACCCAGGCAACTGTAATGGCAGATGTTCCTGCAGCAATTGGAAGTGCAGGAGTAACTGCGGGGGCGGCAAGTAAACATGTGCTTGTCGTAGACAACGTGGACGCCATGTTGGCGATATAGCCCGCATTGGTCAGCGTATGCTCCAACGCCTCCTTCATCAACATCGACCTTGCGATTCTGCCGGTGAGCTGTTCTGAGGTGAAACGGCTGCGTATCGTGCTTTGTAGCAGATAAAACAGTGCGACTCCCAAAATCCCGGCAACGACGATACTGATGAGCAGTTCTATCAGCGTCAGCCCCTGTTCCCTCCATAAAGCCTGATCTTTGGGAAAATACGGCCGGGTCATGGTGTCCACCAGGTAGGAGTATTGGTGCCTGATACGATTGGAGCTGTCGCCACTGGGATCGATGTGGTACTGGCTGCCGGAACCGTAATCTGTACCGCATCAGGGACTGATGTGTTCTGGGCAGTCGAATCTGGAATTATGGCAATATTGTCAGTCACATCATTGGTAGCAGAATAGGTCCCTCTCACTGCCGTACCCATGCCATAGACCTGGGAATCCAGGACGTTTTCGGCAGAATCCGTCTGCCCAAAGGAACTGATCAGTACCGTGCCAATAAAAAGGGCGGCAATCGCTAAAATAGCCATAGAAATCATTGCTTCGATCAAACCCAACCCAGCCTCGTGTCGATCCGTAGGGTTAATCATACGCAGTTACCCCACTGACGCTGGAGGTGATGGCAATCGGCACCTGCGCGGTATATCCGACACTCCACTGCAGAGCACCAGGTTCTTGCGGAGATGTGCACCCTGCAGGCAGCACAGCGGCACTAGCAGAAGGGATGCCCATCCCATTTAGGGCAATGCACGTCACCGGAAAGCCGTTGAGAAGGAGCTGTCCTCCTTGCGGCAAATGGCCCTCCCACTGCTGTCCTCCATTCGCGCTGATGGTTAGACTGGTTCCATTCTGTACGAGCACAGCGCCCTGTCCCTGCAGGGCCATCAGGTTCAGCATGCGGGTGGCCGACTGTCCAACCTCCAGCGTGGTCTGGTAGGCGCTTTGGCGTACTGGTGTTACGAAATTGGGTATAGCGATCGCTGCGAGTATGGCGATGATGGCCAAAACCACCATCACCTGAAGAAGCGTCACACCGGCATCAACCGCCAGGTCCACTGCTCCCGTACGCCACATCCTGCCCCTTTTATCCACCATGCGTCACCACCGCGCCCATCTTGAAAATGGGCAGGTACATGGCTACCACAAGGGTACCCACAATCACCCCCAGCACCACCATAATGATCGGTTCCATCAGGGTCGACATGCGGTTGACCGCCTCATTGACCTCGTTTTCGTAGAAATCCGCGACCTTGCTGGCCATGACCTCGATAGCGCCGGTTTCCTCGCCAATCGCGAGCATCTGGGTGGCCATCAGCGGAAACACACCATCTTCCTTGAGCCTAGTGGTGATTTTTCCGCCCTGTGCCACATCGTCCCTGGCGCCCAAGATGCTCTGTTCGATAATGGCATTTCCAGATACCCGAGATAGGGTCTCCAGTGCCTCCAGAATGGGGACGCCAGCGGCCTGCATCGTCGCCAGTGTCCGGTTAAAACGGGCCACAGCACCCTTGAGCAGGATATCACCCAGCACCGGAATTTTCAGGGAATAGCGGTCAACGACCATCTTGAACCGGATGTTGCGGCGGTAGCCATAGATGAAGGCCCAGACAGCCACAATGGGAGTTACCACCACAATGTACCAGTGGGACTTCATCCAGTTGGAAATATTGATCACAACCTGGGTCAGCAGGGGCAGGGTCGCCCCAAAACTGCTGAACAGCTGGGCAAACACCGGAATGACAAATATCATCAGGATAATTACAACCACAACCATGACTGTCAGAATAGCAGCGGGGTAGAACATCGCCGACTTGATTTTCTTCGTCAGCGCCAGGCTTTTTTCCCGGTAGTCGGCAAGACGCAGAAGAATTGTATCCAGAATTCCCCCCTGTTCACCCGCAGCCACCAGGGAAACAAACAGCCGGTCAAAATATTTGGGATAGTGGGCGACCGCCTGGGACAGAGATTCTCCATCGTTCAGGTACTGGAGGATTCCCTGCAGCAGTTTGTGGATGCCCGGCTGGGATGCCGCAGACACCAGGAGTTCAAAACTCTGCACCATGGGTACACCGGCGTTGATCATGGTCGACAGCTGGCGTATCGCTACTACCATCTGTGCTTCCTTGACGCCATAGCCACCAAAAAGAGGCTGCGGTGCCCTGCGGACACTGACAGGAACCAGGCCCTGCCGACGAAGGCCCGACCGGACAGCATTGGCGGATGCGGCATTCATTTCTCCTCTCTGACGCCCACTGCCATCCGGGGCTTTTGCCTCCCAGATAAAATCGTACGTCCGGATTCTCTTTTCCCCCGCTTTCCCCTTCTGCACTGCCGTCGCCATACCGCCTCCGCATGAAGCGAAACTGATTCCCTATCTAGAACAGAACCCTTCCATTGTCCACTTTCATTTTCCCACGCGCAGATGTGGATATTCCTGACAGAGCAGGAGATGTTCCACCTGTTTCTTCTGTTTTTCCGTCAGGATCAGGCGCACAGCCACCAGGTTGGGCCGGGAACCAGTCCGAGCTTCCAGACGCACCGTGGTCACGACGGTTTCGCAATAACCACACTCCGGCACCTCAAATTCCATCAGAAATGCTTCCCCCGGATGGAGATCCCTGCGGTCGGTAAAAAAACTGGCGCCTGAAACACTGAAATCGTGGAGCACAACTTCATGCACCCGTCCATCACGGCGCCGGAGGACAACCTTCGCATCCAGCGGAAAGCGGCGGTTCTGGCGTTTGGGACGATGATACACAATCCTTGGAGTTGCAAAATGCCAGAGTCCACTTGTGGGGTCTACTCCCTGGAACCCTGTAAAAAAGGAAAAAATTTCCGTTTCTGTCCCGACAAATGCCAGACATCTGCCATAGCGGTTCCAGACAGCCCCCCCCTGCGCCGCAAAGCTCACCGCTTCCGGCCCACATCCCTGCAGCCAAAACACATGGCCAGAATCTTCGGTATCGTCTGAAAAAATGACCGTCTCCAGGCCTTTTTTCCCGCAAAGTGCGGCCGGCAGGACGTCCACGTCGCTGTGCTCCGATTCTCCCATGATAGCCAGATGATAGTCGGCCATGTTCAGACCGGCGCGCATCGGCAGAAAAGCGGACAGGGAAGAACGCTCCACCGGAAAAGACCCTGGCCGCGAAGGAAAAAGACTGTCATTCTGCACGACTGCCTCCCGAATTCCAGGGATAGCGGCTCCAGGAAGCTCCACGGCTTTCGGACGAACGGTCTTCTCCGTGGAAAATCCAGTACCGTGGACGGGTTGTCCTGTTTGCCTTGCTCCGGTAGAGCGCCTGGTCGGCAAAGCGGAAAAGCGTTCCCATATCCTGAACTCCATCATAAGGATAACGGCATACCCCCATACTAAACCGTATGGAAACCTCGCGGCCATTCCGGAGCAGAATCGGTTCATTGACGACAGCCTCTACCTTGGTCAGCACGAGTTCCAGCTCCTCCACGGAACGGTACCCTTCTACCAGGAGCACAAATTCGTCCCCACCCAGACGGGCGATATAGTCGGACCGCCGAAGTCCTTCCCGCAGCCTCCGGCCCACGGCCTGCAGCACAAAATCTCCGGCTTCGTGGCCAAAACGGTCATTGATCGGCTTGAAATCATCCAGATCAATCATGCAGAAGGCCATCTGGTCCCCGTTCATCTGTGCTCGCCGCATGGCCACCTCAATCCGGTCATCCAGGGCACGGCGGTTGGCCAGCCCTGTCAGCCGGTCATGGCGTGACTCATATTCCAGCTGTTCGATGAGCTCCCGTTCCCGGCTTTCATCCCGCTGGATCCCTACGAAGTGCGTGAGTGTGCCATTCGGATCCCGGATCGGAATGATACTTATGTGGTTCCAGAATACTTCCCCGTTCTGGCGGTAATTGATGAGTTTTCCCTCATAGGGCTGCCCCTGTCTCAGGGCGTGATCCATGGCTGCCAGTTCCTCCACGCTGGTCTGGGGCCCCTGTAGAGCGGACAGGCCTGTCGGGGCGATATCCTCGAAACGGTACCCAGTCATTAGCGTAAAACTCTGGTTTACATAAAGTACATTCCGGTCCTGATCCGTGAGCACCACACTTTCATAGGCCTGTTTCAGCGCAGAGCCAAGGATCAGCTGGAGTCTGCTGGCATCGTAATTCTCCAGTGCCTTCTCCAGAAGACGGGCGACGGATTCCAGCAACATCTGGATGTCAGCGGGCCAGGATTCTTCTTCCCGGCGGAACAGAACCAGCAGCGCCCACAGCTTCCGCCCCCGCTGCAGTGGCAAAACCGCAACTGAACGGAGACCAAAACGTTCGAGTCGCTCCGACCAGGACTGTAGCGCTGGCGCTACCAGCAAGGTAGATGAGTAAAATGGACGTGATTCACGCCAGGCGAGTCCCAGTGGGGTCTGCCCTTCGGGACGATTATCGTGGATGGAATAGCGCACACCCGTAAGAACCGATCCCGGTCCACTGATCGCCCGCGGCTGAAAAATACCGTCCGGACCGGGAGATACCATACAGGCAAGATGGGCTATCTGGTGTTTTAGGGTCAGGTCACAGAAAATCTGAAGGAGGTCACGCTCAGTCCGCTGCGCCGCCAGCATGGCCTCCATAGCCTCGCGCAGCTCCAGAAGCTGGCGGTGCTGCTGGCGGGTTTCGCTGGCCTGGGTGGCTTCATTCGCCAGCCCCAGTAGGCTCATTACCCGGCGTGACAAACCCCGATCCCTGTCGCCTGACATGGTCATTTACATCCAGGATAAATTTTGCGCTACCCAAATTGGAACCTACCAGCTTGTTGTCAGCTGGCAGTTGCGGAAAAACTGCTGGCGGGGTTCTGACGGCAGATGCCATACAGTGCCTGCAACTCACTGCGGACCACTATCAGTTCCATTTCTAGCGCTGCAGCAGGCGCATCGCGGTTGGCACGGCGCTCCAGAAGCTCATGACGGCGGCGCTGGAGCTCTTCAATACGGATCTGAACTTCCATTTTGTTTCTCCCTAGTTATTCCATAGCGGTTCTGGAGGATTCTCTAACCGGTCAGGTCATAACAGTTTCCTTGGCCCCGGCAAAACAGGCAGCATTTTTTTGCAAGACCCGCTATGCGGGCTTTAAGGAGAACGAGAACATCAGCACCATGGCCTGAATCATGGCAAAAAACACCCAACTGCAGGATGCACCTTCGCTTTGCCTTTCCGAAAGAACTCTGTGCTCCAGAACTCTTTCCGAAAAGCGCACCCCCGAAGGAATGCGCTTTGAACATGTCCGTTTTACAGATTAGGGTGTAATTCCACCGTTCGGAGAAATAGTAACTGTAGTATTTGTGCCAGAACTTGAAGGGTAACCCTCAGCGCTAACAGCGGCTGCGATATCTGCCTGGACAGTAGCGGAAGTACAGGAGGAATCATCTACTATTAACGTGACAGCCGGGGAAGTTGTGATTGACGTTGGCATGATGCTTCCCGGTGCCACTGAGATCTGACCGCAGCCAGATGGACCACCACTACTGGTGTACGCGGTTATCGACGTGTCAGCTGGATCCATGCCATTTCCTAGAGCAGCAGAGCTCGTGCCTGCCAGCACCGTGCTTTGCCCAGCTTGCGCGGCAGCGACAGCGGCCGACGCTGCCGTAACGGCCTGGTGGAAATTCTGGGCTACATCCTGTGCCTTCGAGGTAGCAATATATTTCTCGTACTGCGGGATGGCGATCGCCGCAAGAATACCGATAATCGCGATGACGATCATCAGTTCGATAAGGGTGAAACCAGCTTCGGCGCCTGCCTTAGCTTTTCTAACCAGCATGCTCATGTTTTCTCTCCTTTAGGAGTTAAGAAAAAATCCGCCCGCTGCGGACCTGTAGTGACCTAATGCAGATTCTATGCCAAATCCCTGGAATTCCCCGGGCGGCCTGTTTTCAGGGGTTCCAGGAGCATTTCTCTCCTGATACGGATGACCGGCCTGAGGAATCACACCATGATGTCTCCTTTTCGGGCGGGACACCCTGCCAGACGCCCGGTTTGTCCCAAAATTTCCCGTGACAGGGTTTTCTTCAATTCCAATGTCCCCTATTTTTTTGTGACACCGGAAAAGGCGTAGCCATCTTCCCGCACCAAAACCCTATCCTGATGCCAGAACAGGAGATATTTAACCCTGTTTGCCCGGATGCCAGACAATCTCCTATCATTCCCCATTAATAGGCCCATGAACCAATCGCTTCAGGGAGTTCCCCATGTGGATCACTACCCAGACTGCAAGTCTGCTCACCGGAAAAGTCACCAAGACCATCTACCGCTGGGCAGATGACGGATTACTGCGTACCCGCCAGGAAAACGGCCGCCTCCAGATCGAACTCGTGAGCCTCGCCCATGCCATCCCCATCCCTCTGACGGCTTCGCTGGAGGAAGCCATCCAGGGCGCTGAAAGTGGCCAGGCCTCGGACATGCACTGGACCGGGCTGCTGTTTCTCGAGGGGAAGGCGCCGGACATTGCCCTGCGGTGGTTTGAACAGGCCGCGCGGAAAGGCCACCTGGACGCCATGGACTGGCTGGCCCGCTGCCACGCCAATGGAACTGGCACGGAACCGTGCCTGGCACTCGCCCTGCGCTGGCTGGGAGAGGCGGCCATCCATGGACATCCCATCGCCAGGGCCAAACTGGACGCCCTCGACCGGCTGGCTGTGGCTACGACGAACCTCTGAAACCCGGGGGATTTCGGACAGCCGGATTTTCTGTTCTGCAAGCAGGCCGGGAGAAACACCCTCCCGTTTCAGCCACACACTGAAAAGCAAAAGAATCTGCTGCCAGTGACGCCAGCCCCTGTCCGCGGCCTGTCCAAAAAACCGGCGGAGGGCTAACAGCGCCAGTGCACCATCACCCAGCTGCCTTTCCGCCCTGAAAACGCCGCACACAAACAGTATGTGTTTAATGGCACTCTAAAAATGACCCAATCTCCGCTCAGGCAGCAGCCTTCTGCATGGCTTTCTGGTCGACCTGCACATGGGCATGCGAACGCAGGGAACGGAACCACGCATCCATCAGCAGGTGTGCCCGCTGCTCCTCCAGGGACTGGCGGATCTGGCCGGTCACCCCGGGATTCAGCAGGGCTGTGGCTGGCGGAATCACACGGTTCAGCTCGAACAGGGCCATCCCGGTAGCGATAGGGACCTGCCCAAACACCGGGTGCCCGGCTGTGGGCGGAGCCGACAGGAAAATCCGGGCCATGAGGGCCGGGTCAAGGGACGTGGTACTGTGCCGGGCAAGCTCCGGATAGTGTTTCAGCAGAAGACCGTTTCCAGCAGCCTGCTTCCAGGAAGCCAGGCTCTCCTCCTTCCGCGCTGCAGCAAGCAGTACCCCCGCTTTTTCCACTGCCATCTGGTGGGCTTTCTGGGCCGCCAGGAAGCTCCGGATTTTTGCAGCCACGGCTGACAGGGGCTGCGTGGCTGGCGGCGTATAGTGCAGCAGGTGCACGGCCAGCAGATCCCCATTACCGAGGGTCAGGGCTGCGCTGTTTTTCCCGGCCAGCACCGCACGGCTGAACGCCAGCGTCAAAGCCCGGGAATCCGCAAAAACCCCCGTTGCGGGAGGATGCCCCGCCGTCAGTGTGCCACTGTCCCGAACCGGCAGGTGGTACCGGCCTGCCACGGCCTTCAGGTCCACACTGCTAAAAAGCAGGTTCCTGAAAGACCCAATCTGTGCCTCAAACGCCACCCGTGCGGGAGAACTGGCTCCCCCTGCAGCAGAGGCCACGGAAGCGGCAGCAGCGGAAACCACCGGCGTGGAAGCACGACCGGAAGCTGCCGGTGCGGTTGCAGGGACGGCACCTGCCCCAAAACTGCTGGGCCCCAGAACCACATACTGCACCTTCACCTGGGCCGGCAGCTGGTACTGCTCCGGATGCTGGTGATAGTAGCCGGATACGGTGCTGGCAGAAGGCGCGGCGGCGGCCAGGAACGCACTGTCGGGAACCGTCAGGACAGTGGCATCCCGGTATTCCTGGGACCAGGCCCAGACCTGCCGGGCCTCTGCGGGCGTCACCCGCGCCATCAGCTGGGGAATCACCTGCAGCTGTTCCATCAGCATGCCCTGGCGGAGCATCGCCTCAAAAGCCGCCGGGGTCAGACCATTGGCGGCCAGCACTTTTCCGTACTGGTCACGGGAGAATTTGCCATTCCGGGCAAAGACGGGCATGGATTCGACCCGGCTGGCGATCGCCGAATTGGGCACCACCAGTCCGAGCCGGCGCGCTTCCCGGGCCACGAGGAGATCATTGATCATGCCATCAAGCACCTGTTTCGCGAACCCGGGGCTGCCGGTGATTCGGGCAGCCGTACGGGCGCCAAAAACCTTCTGGTACTGGGCCCGCGCCTGTTCCAGGCGCTGGCGGAACACGGTGGTCGCGATTTTCGTCCCATCCACCCGGGCCACCGTCTGGGTGTTCCTCTTCCCGGAAAACAGGTAACCGCTGACGCCCCACAGCACAAAAGACAGGGCAATCAGGACCATCGCCGCCCTGGCCAGCCAGGACTGGCCCAGACTTCGAAAGGCATCCAGCATCGAATTCTCCTAATGGCTTCAGATCACGGACGGCCACAGGGGGCCGGCGCCCATGGTACCGCGGACCATGGCCATAAAAAAAGGCGCCCCATACGGGTCGCCTTTCCGATATTGGCGGGGTGGACGGGGCTCGAACCCGCGACCTCCGGCGTGACAGGCCGGCATTCTGACCAACTGAACTACCACCCCGCTAGGGCTATGGTGGGCGGTGAGGGGCTCGAACCCCCGACATTCGGCGTGTAAAGCCGACGCTCTACCAACTGAGCTAACCGCCCAAACCAGACGCGCTAGTTTACTGCATCACGCAGTGCTTTACCAGCCTTAAATTTAGGCGTGCGACT
>DAHXMJ010000022.1 GCA_027365525.1 Acidithiobacillus sp. | reverse complement strand
GACGCACTCCGCTGGCGAGAAGAGGACAACTGCTGATACCTGGCTCGGTATTTTCAATGGGTATGAAACCCTATGCCCAAAGAAAGGAGATCACACCATGAACATCGTAGAAGCCGCCGAGATCCTGAACGTCCAGCCAAGTGCAGATCACATGGTGGTCAAGGCCGCTTGGCACGCCCTTGCAAAGCGCAACCACCCAGATCAGGGCGGTGACACAGCCACCATGCAGCAGGTGAATGCCGCCTACGACTACATGAGCACCCGCACCCAGGCGGCACGAGTGGCAGAATGGGAGAGGCTGCCGAAGCCGGTTCACCAGCCGGAACGGCAAAGCTGGAGAGTCGGACAGTTCGATGAGTATGTTGCCACCAAGATGGCTGAAAAGGCCAACAAAGCCGCGGCTTCCTCCCATAACCACACACCATCACCTACGGGATCCACAACCCGCCCCTGGAAGCCAACCCCCTCCAGACGCGAGCGCTGGGCCGCATGGAGGCGTCGCCAGCCATTGTTGATGCGCTGGCTGATAAACCTGTGTCTGTTCATGGCGGTCGTTGCCGGGCGCCTGGCGGTGGTGGCGGCCATGTTCTACACCCACGCGAAAACTATGCGCTGGGGCATCAAGGCCCTTGCCCATGGCGCATGGGTGTTGCTGATCATCTTCCCCGGTATCATGGTCGTGCTGGCAGGACTCATGGTGACCGGTATTTTGGCCCTGAACTTCCTGCATGGCGGCTGGAAAGGACTGGCGGACTTCTTCATGGATCGCGGGCATGAGGGATTAACTCCGGATCCCAGCGCATGGACGCGCAAAACCGCCCGCACGGGCGGCAGGACGAGGTGGATATGATCGGCCTAGCCTTGCTCCAGGCATGTGCGCCGGAGGTGGCGCCGGTCACCATGGCAGCCATCATCGGGACAGAAAGCTCCGGCTGGCCGTGGACGATCCACGACAACACCACAGGCCAAAGTTTGCGCTTCCGGAGCCAAGCGCAGGCGGTCGCCATGGCCCGCATACTGATCTCCCAAGGGCACAAGCTGGACATGGGCTTGGCTCAGATCGATTCAGAAAACCTGGGTTGGCTGGGGTTGGCCGCACGGCAAGTCTTCAACCCTTGCACCAACCTGAAAGCCGCAGAGCGCATCCTTCTTGGCGCATACCGGCAGGCCGGAGCGGCAGGTGCAGTCAGCCTCAAGGGCGCATTCGAAGCATACAACTCCGGCAACACCAATGGCGATGGGCACTATGCGCGCGTGGTATACCACCAGGCCGGGGTTGATGAAGTCCCGGCCATTCCAGGCGGCCAACTGGCACCGTGGGCAACTCGGCAGGTCGGTGGTGGTGAGGGGATGGGAAAAGAGGAAAGGGCTGGTGCTGCACCTGCGCCCGCACCTGCGCCCATTCGCCCCGTCATCATGATGCCCCCGAAGTCCTGGCAACCGCTGACCAGGGGCGAGGATTTTCCTGTAACCCGGTACCATGGAAAATCTCAGACTAAATCTCAGACTAAAGAGCTACGTGACAGATATCTGGACGATATCTGGACGGCAGCGCGGTGAGTATAGCGTTTCAACATCTGGAGTGTTTTGTGACCCGTGACGAGAGGCGTCAGCCTCCATCCATGAGTCGCGCCAGATCCTCCGGCCTCAACTGGGTATATCTCTTCAGCATTTGCAGCGTTTTATGCCCGGTGATTGCCGACACCTGCATGGGGTTCAGCCCCAGCTCAAAAAGTCGGCTAGTCGCCTCGTGGCGTAGATCATGAAAATGCAAATCGGGAAGTCCTGCACGATTTCTTACCTCTGTGAAAGCCTTGGAGACGCTGTTGGGGCTGGTCATGCCCCACACCCGCCCGTCAATACGGCGCGGCACACTTGTCAGCACAGCCACTGCCCTCGATGACAGAGGTAACTTCACTGGCACAGGCTTCTCCCCTACCAAGCTCGGCACAGTGAGTACCCGCTTAGGAATATCCACCTGATCCCAACGCATGGCGATAATTTTTTCTCGGCGCATGGCCGTCTCAATCGCCCAATCTATAAGGTAAGGCATATCCCCGCCATAGGCCCGTGCCGACTCCATTAATCGTTCATACTCCCCTGCCTCCAGACGGCGTTCCCGCCCCTTGGCTGGACGTGGAAGACGAATCCGCCGGACGGGGTTGCCCATCGGCAGGAATACTCCCCGTTCCTTCTCAAGCCAGACCAGCACACGAGACAGGCAAGCGAGGTCGTGCCGGACGGTGGTAGTGGAGACCACCTTGAGCCTGGCGTCTCGATACTGACTGACCAGAATGGGGGTTATGGCGGCCAAGGAATACCGTCCAAGGAAGGCATCGACCTGGCGCAAACTGGAGATTGCGCCAGCGGATCCATGGAGCAGCGGAGTGACATCAGCTATGTACTGCTTGATCGCATCGGCCAGTGTGGTACTTTCAGCCTCAGACCGGGAGACAAATACGCCGCGCACCATCTCCGACTCCACTACGGTCGCCCAAGCCTCCGCCTCACGCCTGGCGCGAAACACCTTGCTCTGAGTAGGAAAACCTTTCTTGCGAACACGAGCTTGCCACCCTATCAGTATTCCGTCTTGATCTCGCTGCTCGTAATACCCGGCCACCTTCACACCTCCGATCCGAAAATCATCTACCCTTTCGGTTCAGTGTCCAGATAATGTCCAGAATAGTCAAGCCGGGGGGCGGAAAGGATGCAAGAGAATAGGTCGCAACTCTATGTTTTAATTGGCGGAGAGGGTGGGATTCGAACCCACGTGGGGTTGCCCCCCATCCGATTTCGAGTCGGCGCCGTTATGGCCACTTCGGTACCTCTCCAAGACCGCATACACTAAAGCATCCGCTGCCCGCCTACAAGATCGGATTCAGCAGGTCACTCAGAAATTACAGCGTGGCCCCGTCATTCCGGTCCCTGGCACTGACAAACTGTCTTTTGAGAACATGTTCACGCTTGAGTCCAAGCCACAGGGCAATGGGGCTGGCCACAAAAATGGAGGAATAGGTACCGACAATGACGCCAATAAGAAGCGCGGTGGCAAAACCGTGTATTACGGGTCCTCCAAAAATGAATAGTGCAAGGGCTACCATGAAGGTAATGAAACTGGTAATAACCGTACGGGATAGTGTCTCGTTGATGGCCGTGTTGAAAATTCCCGCCACATCCCCACTTCTGGATGCCCGCAGGTCCTCGCGCATGCGGTCGAAAACGACGACTGTATCATTCAGGGAATACCCCATGATCACCAACAGGGCTGCAATGACCGTCAGGGAGAACTCCTGCTGGGAAATGGCAAAATATCCTACAACAAGAATGGGGTCGTGAAGCATGGCCAGTACCCCACCCACGGCAAAGCGCCACTCAAAGCGGAAACCGACATAAATAAGAATGCCAATAGTCACCACAATCAGGGCCATGATGCCCTTGTTGCGCAGTTCCTTTCCCACCTCGGGCCCAACATATTCAGTGCGGCGGAGCTGTACACCAGGGTAGGCCAGCGAATCCCCCCTGAACACTGACAGAATTTTTCCGGCTACGGCACTGCTTTCCCCGGGACGGGTGCGGAGGCGGATCAGGAGATCCCGGTCTCCGCCAAAAGTCTGGACGACTGCATCCTGATATCCTACCCGCCCCAGGGTGCTTCGCACGGTCGCCAGATCCGGGGTTTTGGCAAAAGACAGCTCCACCAGCGTCCCACCGGTAAAATCGATGCTGTAATCCAGACCGCGCACCAAGTAGGCTGCCAGGGAGGCTACAATCAGGAGGGCCGAGAAGCCCAGGAAAAGCCAGCGGCGGGACATAAAGTCCACATGCGTACGGGATTTGAAAAGTTCCATAGAGACCTCAGATCCAGAGTTTTTCCACCCGCCGCCGGCCCAAAGCGAGTTCCACAATGCCACGACTCATCAAGGTGGCCGTAAACATCGACACCATGACACCAATGGTCAGAACAAGCGCAAAACCCTTGATGGCGCCTGTACCGAACTGGAAAAGGGTCAGCGCTGCAATCAGTACGGTAATGTTGGAATCCACAATGGTGGCAAAGGCTTTCCGGAACCCGGCATCAATTCCGGCCCGCGGGCTCATCCCTCGGCGAATCTCCTCACGGATCCGCTCAAAAACCAGAACATTGGCGTCGACAGCCAGACCAATTTTGAGCACGATCCCGGCAAGCCCCGGCAGGGTCAGGGATCCCCCCACGATGGAAAGCACGGCCAGAATGGCCAGAACATTTACCAGAATGGCGAGGTCTGCTATCAGGCCAAATGCCCGATAGTAAAACGTCATGAAAAGTACTACAAAAAGCATGCCGAAAA
This sequence comes from Acidithiobacillus sp., assembly GCA_027365525.1. Lineage (GTDB taxonomy): Bacteria > Pseudomonadota > Gammaproteobacteria > Acidithiobacillales > Acidithiobacillaceae > Igneacidithiobacillus. The sequence goes on along the minus strand of DAHXMJ010000022.1, from coordinate 23,211 downwards.
GTACAGCCATCACGCCATCATGAATGGAGTCCTGTCCCAGGGTTGGACCAACGGTACGCTCCTCCGAGACATGGACCGGTGCAGGAAGGGCACCTGCCCGGAGCTCAATTGCCACATCACTGGCGTCTTTCAGGCTGGCAAATCCGTCAATCTGCGCCCGCCCACCGGTAATCGCCTCGCGGATGACCGGCGCGGTAACCACCCGGTTATCCAGAAGGATGGCCATGCGTTTTCCGACATTTTTGCTGGTCAAATCCCCAAAAATACGGGTTCCAACACTGTCGAAACTGATGTTCACGATGGACTGTCCCGTGTTGCTGTCAACACCGGCAGAGGCTCCGCTCAGATAGCGGCCTGTCAGCACCATTTCCTTGTGCAGAAGGTAGGGGGCACCATCCGCACCATAGTACAGCGCATCTCCGGGAGGAACCGTCCCCTTGAGCGCCGCTGCAAGATCCGCGCTGGCAGCGACCATCCGGAATTCCAGCTGCGCCGTCGACCCGATAATGGCCTTGGCCCGCTCGGTATCCTGCACACCGGGGAGCTGCACCGCGATGTGTTCCCTGCCCTGCCGCTGGATTTCGGGTTCTGCGACTCCCAGCTGGTCGATACGGTTGCGTATGACGACAATGGCCTGCTGGAGCGCCTCATCCGTCATTTTGTGTACGGCAGCAGCCGTAATAGCAATCCTGAGAATGGCATTTGGCTGCAGCTGCACTGAAAGTTCGGGATATTTTTCGGCAATGGCCTGCTCTGCCCGTCGGGCAAGGTCCTCGTTTGCCATTTCTACTGAGAGATCTGCAGAGCCATTCTGGCTGACGGCAACATACTGGAGGTTTTCATGGCGCAGGAAAGTACGCACGCTATTGCCATACTCTTGCAGGTGGTGGTGGATAACCGCCTCCATATCCACGCGCAGCAGCAGATATACCCCCCCCCTCAAATCCAGCCCAAGATTGACCGGACCTGCTCCAAAGTCTGCCATCCAGGACGGCTCAGCCGATTTCTGGGAAAGAATGACCTGCGCGTTCTGGGGCAGACGGTTCTGGAGCAGGGTTTCTGCCAGCCCCTGGGCATTGTCATTGGGGAAATAAAACGTTACGCCTCCATGCACTCCGCCCTCCATCCGCACAAACGAGATTCCGGACTGGCGGAGCCAGCCTGCCATGGCGGCAGCTGACGGCAGCACTGTACCTACAGGCGCACGCACCTCCACCGCCGGACGCCAGCCATAGAAATTCGGCAGGGCGTAAAAAACGGACGGCAACACTACAGCCAGGATGATGAGGTACTTCCACCAGGGATAACGCGTCATGAAATGGGCCTTGTCAAGTTTTTTTCAGGGTCCCCTTGGGCAGGAGAAGGGTTACAGCATTGCGCTGGACCCTGACCACCACACCCTCTGCCACTTCCATCTGCAGGTAATCTTCCCCGGCCTGCATCACCCGCCCGGCCAGACCACCGCTAGTTACCACCTCATCTCCCCTACTGAGGGAGGCGATCAGCTGTCGCTGCTCCTTGGCCTTTTTCATCTGGGGACGAATCAGGAGAAAGTAGAAAATGGCGAAAATCAGCGCAAGTGGCAGGAACTGCAAAATGAAAGGCAGCACACCGCCTGCACCAGAAGCAGCTGCAGGGGCACCCGCAGCATGGGCGATGGCAATCGGCGATAGATTCATGAACGGAGCTCCGGGGCGGTTGCAGGAGCGCTATTGTAGCCTTCGAGCGTTCCCCAGGGAACTAGCTGTTCCAAGCCCGGCATAGTGGGGTGGATCAGGAACGTCCTATCCAAGCGGCTGAAGAGGCCGGCAGGAAATTCGTGGCGCCAGAGGCACAGCAATTCCGGAACCCTCACAGACCTGGCCTGCCCAAACAGGACAGGAACTCCCTCCTTCTCACCCTTAACGCTTGCCTGTACCTAACCCGGGTCAAGCTGCGGAATTTTCTGCCCACAACGGGCATAAAATTCCTGCCGATATTCTGCAAGGCGGCCATGCGCAATGGCCTCGCGCATCCCTGCCATCAGTTCCTGGTAATAATGGAGATTATGCCAGGTATTCAACCGGGCACCGAGAATCTCATTGGTCCTCTGCAGATGACGCAGATAGGCACGACTGTAATTCTGGCAGGTATAGCATCCACATTCTGGATCAGGAGGAGACGGGTCCTTCTCATGGCAGGCATTGCGAAGCCTGAGAATGCCATTGCGGGTGAAAAGCCAGCCGTTACGGGCATTACGGGTCGGTAGTACGCAGTCGAACATGTCTACCCCACGCCATACCCCCTCCACAAGATCCTCGGGAGTACCGACACCCATCAGATAACGGGGTTTTCTCGCGGGCATGCGGGGTAGAACTTCCTCCAAAACCTCCAGCATTTCCTTCTTGCTTTCCCCGACGGACAGCCCGCCAATGGCAAGCCCGGGGAAATCCAGGCGTTCCAGCGCCTCAAGGGACCGGAAGCGCAGGTCGGGGTACATGCCCCCCTGCACAATGCCAAAAAGCTGTCCAGGCCCATCATAGGCAGCCCGGGAACGCGCAGCCCAGCGCATGGAAAGTTCCATGCTTGCCCTGGCCTGTTCCCGCGTGGCTGGATGGGGGGTACATTCATCAAACACCATGGCAACATCTGAGCCCAGCCGCCGCTGGATATCCATGGACTCTTCCGGCCCGAGAAAAACCCGGTGTCCGTCCGTTGGCGCGCGGAAAGTCACCCCTGCTTCCTCCAGCCGGCGCAGCTCTCCCAGACTGAAAACCTGGAATCCTCCGGAATCTGTCAGAATGGGATGGTCCCAGTGCATCATTCGGTGCAAGCCTCCAGCCGCCTCCACCACCTCAAGTCCTGGCCGCAGAAACAGATGGAAGGTATTGCCCAGAACCATTTCTGCGCCAAGGGCCACAAGTTCTTCCGGAGCCATCGCTTTTACGGTTCCATAGGTCCCGACCGGCATAAAAGACGGCGTCTGGACGTCCCCACGCGCGAAATGCAGGATACCGCGGCGGGCTTGGCCATCTACGGCAAGAAGGGTGAAGCGGGTCATTGCTGTGGTACCGGAAGCACCGGAGGAAGAATCAGCATGGCATCTCCATAGCTGAAAAAACGGTAGCGCTCCCTCACCGCATGCTCATAGGCTGCCAAGGTAAATTCCGTTCCCGCAAGGGCACATACCAGCATCAGCAGTGTGGACTCGGGCAGATGGAAATTGGTAAAAAGTCCATCAATTACATGAAAGGGTTTCCCCGGGTAGAGAAAAAGCCGGGTTTCTCCCTGGAACGGGGCCAGTTTCCCGGAAACCCCCGCCGCTTCCAGGGCACGGCAGGCTGTAGTGCCGACAGCAAAAACCCTGCCCCCCCTAGCCCGTGTTTCCAGAATCCGGCTCACCGTTCCGGCGCCCACATCGGCCACTTCGGCATGCATCCTGTGTTCGTCAATATTTTCCGTACGGACCGGAAGAAAGGTACCGGCTCCCACATGCAGGGTCACAAACGCGGTTCCGATCCCTGATTCGCGCAGCAGTGCCATCAGGCCCTCATCAAAGTGGAGGCCTGCCGTCGGCGCGGCAACGGCGCCCGGGTGACGTGCATAGACTGTCTGGTAGCGCTCCCGGTCCAGATCGTCCGGCTCATGCTGGATGTAGGGCGGCAGGGGAACCGAACCATGGGTTTCCAGAATGGCGGCCCAGGTACTGCTACCGTGCAGATGGAGACAAACCCGCATCTCTTCCTTCCCACTCACATCTGCCCTCTCCCCCCCAGGCAGAAGAATGGCCATTCCAGGGCGCAGCGGCTTGGAAGAACGGGAAAGAAACCACCCTTCCGCACCGGTCAGGAGGCGGTCAAGAAGCAGCTCGACGGATCCACCCGTTACCTTCCGGGCCAGCAGACGGGCTGGCAAAACTTTTGTGTCATTGAAGACCAGAAGATCTCCAGGCCGGAGATATTCCGGAAGATCCATCACCTTCCTGTCTGACCAGTGCTGGCGTGAAGGGTCCAGAACCAGCATTCTGGCCGCATGCCGCTGGGGGAGGGGGGTCTGCGCAACCAGTTCTTCCGGGAGCAGGTAAAGAAATTCCGATTTTTTGTGGGACACTCAGGCAAACCACTCTTCAGCTTCCGGCGAAGGATGCGGAAAAACCTGCACCAGTGCAATACGTGGCCCGTCCCGACGGAGAACCAGCACGTCAAAATCCCTGAATTCTATCCGTTCTCCCTCATCTGGTAGCCGGTCCAGCCGCTGCATCAACAGCCCTCCCACACTGTCGGCTTCTCCGGCTTCATCAATATCCCGATCCAGCAGCTGCTCCAGGGAGTAAATAGACAGGCTGCCCGGGCCAATCCAGGAGCGGTCGGACTGTTTCTGCCACTCCTGCCGCTGGTGGCGGAATTCATCCGGTATCGCACCCAGCAGAGCTTCCAGCAGATGGTCCAGCGTTACAAAGCCGGTAATGGTTCCCAGATCATCCACTACCAGGGCAAAGTGGGGCTGGCCAGAACGGAAATGGGCAAGCAGATCCATGGCCGGAAGGTCGCGGTCTACTGCCGGGAGGGGGCGAAGGATGCTGCCTAGGGAAATGCGCTTCCCCGGCTGGGCAAGCAGGGGAAGCAGATCCTTCACGTGGACCACCCCAAGAACATGCTGCCGGTCTCCTTCACAGACAGGGTACCGGGTAAAGCGGTGCTGCAGCAGGGCGCGGCGGATTTGGGCCGGATCAGCATCGTCCATGAGACAGACCATGTCTGCTGCAGGACGGGCCAGATCTCCGGCGCTCAGTTCGTTAAAATCCAGGGCGCGTTCCAGGATATCTCCCGTCCGTGAACCAAGGATGCCCTGTGCTTGGCTCAGTGCCAGGATCATGGCCAGTTCGTCGCGGGAGTGGGGGGCATCACTAGCAGCCTGCCCGCTCTGCAGCCCGAAGACCTTCAGCACGAGCCGCGTACTCCCGTTCAGTAGGGCAATGGCGGGATACATCAGCCAGTAGAAAAGGTACAGGGGTGGACCCGCCCAGAGGGACAGGGCGGAAGTTCTGCGGATGGCCAGAGATTTTGGGACCAGCTCCCCAAAGATGATGGTGGTAAAGGCAATGGCAACGAAACCGGCAGCAAAGGCCGCCGATTCCAGGGCAGGGCCACGGCTTTTCATGCCAAAGGCCGACAGGACTGGCCCGATAATGCGGGCCACAGCCGGTTCTCCAATCCAGCCAAGGGCCAAGGAAACCAAAGTAATACCGAGCTGGGTTGTAGACAGGTAGATGTCCAAGTGGCGGTGCATGCGCAGTAGAATCCGTCCGCGCAGTCCATGCTCCTGCGCCATGGTACGGACCTGCGTTCCACGCAGGCGCACCAGGGAAAATTCGGCAGCGACAAAAAATCCGTTTAACAGGATAAAGAGCAGTGTCAGCAGAAGGGCCTGCCACTCAGGCATCGGCGCCGTCCTTTCCGGAAAGCCGGCGTGACCGGCTGCGGCCCTCAGACTCCATTCTGAGTCAGCAGCTGCTCCAGTTCAGCGAAGCTCTGGACCACTCCATTTGCCTCAATTTCCACCCCCAGCTGCCGCCCTATCTGGCTAATCGAGAAAACGCCCCGGACCCTCGGCCTTCCGGCATTTTCTTCCTGCACCAGTGCATGCTGGCGGCCGGAATCCCGTAGAGTTACCACGACATCCCCAACACAGGAGCGTTCGACTTCCGCAAAATCCAGAACCTCAATCCGTCCCCTGGGAGTCATAATGTCCTGCACCCGTACCTGGTCCCGGGGCTGCTGGTGTTCGGCAGCCACCTGTACCGGTTTTTCTCCGAGGATGTCCCTTGCGGTAATCAGTCCCTGCAGGTCACCAAAAGTGTCTACAACAAACAGCATCCTGACGCCGGCATGAATCATCCGCTGCATGGCCTCGTCAATGGTGACTTCAGGATGGACAGTAGCCGGAGGCACCCGGTGCAGGTCCGTCATCACCCGAACCGCCCCATCCTCCAGCCCGACCCGGCTTGCCAGCCCATCATCAAAATAGGCCAGCTGTGTATCTGCATGCAGGCCATGGCGATGCAGGGGACGAAATCTTGTCATTGGTGCATTCTCCCTATAGCAGCAGTGATACAGCAGGCAGAACAGGACTGCGGGCTCCTGTTTTCAGGATAGCGCAATTTCATCCTGCGATAACATGGCAAGCCCTCTCTCGAGATCATCACGCAGGTCTGCCACATGTTCCAGGCCGACACTCAGGCGCAGCAGCCCATCACCAATGCCGGCTTCGGCACGGGCCTCGGGGGTGACACGGCTGTGGGTCGTGCTTGCAGGATGTGTAACGGTACTTTTGACATCGCCCAGGTTGGCCGTTCGGGAGAAAATCCGCAGCGCATCCATGAATTTCCAGGCCTTCTCCTGCCCTCCCCCAAGATCAAAGGAAAGGATTCCTCCTGGAAGGCGCTGCTGCCTGCCTGCAAGTTCAAACTGGGGATGGCTGGCAAGGCCCGGATAATGGACCCGGGACACCTCCGGACGGTTCTCGAGCCACTTTGCCAGCTCCATTGCATTGGCACAGTGGCGTTCCATCCTGAGCCCCAGCGTCTCCAGTCCCTTCAGCTGTACCCAGGCATTGAAGGGGCTAAGGCACGGACCCGCCGTACGCACAAAATTCCTTGGTCCCGACAGCAGGTCCCGATGGCCACAGACCGCTCCGCCGAGCGTACGGCCCTGACCGTCCAGATATTTGGTGCTGGAGTGGACCACCAGATCGGCCCCCCAGTGCAGGGGCTGCTGCAGTACCGGTGTACAAAAACTGTTGTCTACCACCAGCAGGGCTTCATGGGCATGCGCAAGCGATGCCAGGGCCTGCAGGTCTCCTATTTCGGTCATGGGATTGGATGGCGTTTCCAGAAACAGAATCCGGGTCTGGGGCCGGATAGCCGCATCCCAGGCAGAAATATCCGTAAGAGAGACGAAGGTGGTTTCCACCCCAAAGCGTCCCAGAATGCCCTGTAGCAGCTGAACAGTCGTTCCGAAGAGGGACCGGGAAGCCACCACATGGTCCCCGGACTGGAGAATGCCCATGAACACTGTAAGGCATGCCGCCATCCCCGATGATGTGCTGATGCAGTCCTCGGCGTCCTCGAGCGCAGCCAGCCGCTCCTCAAGCGTTCTCAGGGTCGGATTGGTGAAGCGGGCATATATGTTGCCCGGCACCCTCCCGGAAAAGCGGTCTGCGGCTTCCCCGGCAGATTCAAAAACAAAACTGGATGTCGGAAAAATGGGCTCGGAGTGCTCCTGCTCTGCAGTCCTGTGTATGCCTGTCCGGATAGCAAGCGTTTCCGGCCGAAGGGTCTTCCTCCAGTCCCTGGTCCCGTCTCCGTCACTCATCTCAGCTCCCTGATCAGATGCAGCTGTCTGCCCATATCGGTCCCCGGAACAGGCAGGGGATAGTCGTTACTAAAGCAGGCATCACAGAAACCCTGCTCCCGGCCACCTACTGCTTTATGAAGGGCATCCAGGCTGAGATAGCCCAGACTGTCCGCGCCAATCATCTTGCAAATTTCATCAGTGCTGTGCTGCGCAGCAATCAGCTGGGCACGGTCCGGCGTATCAATCCCATAGTAGCAGGGACCAACCGTAGGCGGGGAACTGGAGAGAAAATGGATTTCCCGGGCTCCTGCACTGCGTACCAGATGCACAATTTTGGCACTGGTAGTGCCGCGGACAATAGAATCGTCCACCAGAACCACACGTTTTCCCCGCAGGATCTCCGGCTGCGCGTTCAGCTTGACGCGGACGCCAAAATCCCTGCCCCGCTGGGCGGGCTGGATGAAGGTCCGCCCGACATAGTGGTTGCGGATCAGTCCCAGCTCAAAAGGAAGCCCGGACGCCTCAGCGTATCCCATCGCGGCTGCCACACCGGAATCCGGTACCGGCACCACCATGTCTGCCTCTCTTGGATGGAGCTGTGCCAGCACATGTCCAATGCGCTTGCGCACAGAATAGACGTGGATTCCATCGAGCACACTGTCCGGTCTGGCAAAATAGATGTATTCAAAAACACACATCCGTCGGCCCTCAGGGGGAAACGGCTGCCGGCTTTCAATGCCATCGGCCGAGATGATGATCATTTCTCCCGGTGCCACATCGCGCACAAACTCTGCCCCCATAAGATCCAGCGCGCAGGTTTCGGACGCAAGAACAAATCCTCCGGAATCAATCAGTCTGCCCAAGACCAGCGGGCGGAATCCCATGGGATCCCGGACACCAATCAGCCGTGTTTCTGTCAGGCACACCAGGGAAAAAGCACCTGAAACCTGTTTTAGGGCAGCAGACAGACGTTCTCCGGCGTCGTTGCCCGGCACCCGCGCCAGAAGATGGACAATGACTTCCGTATCCATGTCGGTATGGAAGATCGCCCCTTCCTGTTCCAGCCGATAGCGAAGTTCACGGGCATTGACAAGGTTGCCATTGTGGCCAATGGCAAACGCGCCATGCCGGTAGTTGATGAACACGGGCTGGGTATTCTGGAGCACCGAACCGCCAGTAGTAGAGTAACGCACATGGCCTATGGCCTGTGCACCGGGCAGCCGCGCAATCTCCCGGCTTCCAAATACCTCGGCAACACGCCCCATTCCGCGATGGACGTGGAGCCTGCCTTCATCGGCAGAAACGATACCTGCCGATTCCTGACCCCGGTGCTGCAGGGCATAGAGTCCGAGGTATGCTAGGTTGGAGGCTTCGGGATGCCCGAAAACGCCTACGACACCGCATTCATCATGAAAATGGTCATCCTCGGTCCAGTTTTGGGTTGGATACGGCTTTTCCACGCGTTTGCAACTCCCAGTAGGATACGGCCGGAGCCGTGATGGACTGTGCCAGTGCCAGAACCTGGGGCTGTCCAAGCCAAGACCTGTGCCACCAGGAATTCTGGTTTAGGTGTGTAGCTTGCGCCAAAAATGCCAGAACCGCCAGGATTATGACCCCGCGCAGGAGCCCAAAAACCGCTCCCACCAGGCGGTCCGGGCCTGCGAAGCCTACTGTATGCAAGATCCTGCGCAGCAGGAATGCACACAGGGCGGCCAGGCCAAAGACCAGGAAAAACAGCAGAGAGTCGGCTACTGGAACCCTCCAGACGACCGGGACATGGGGCGCCAGGTGCGGAGCCAGCCAGCCACGGCCCCAGCGCCAGGCGGCGCAGGCTCCACCGATCCAGCCCACGAGGGAAAAAAATTCCCGGAGCATCCCGCGCAGAAACCCCCACGCACCAGACAGCAGAAGAATGCTCAGTACGCCCATGTTTACCCAGGGCATGATGGTTCCAGCCCTGACCCGCCAGCAGAAAACCAGACTTCTGGAAGCTGTTCCAGCACAAGGAAAGAACCAAAACAGAGCAGGGTATCTTCCGGGGACAGCATATCCCGGACCTGCTCCAGCACGGTTCCCGCACGGCCATCCGCGTCTTCTCCAATGGACAGGCCCATCTGCTCCAGCAGCGCATGAAGAGTTTTTCTGGAAGCCGCCCGGGACCCGGGAAGTTCCAGGGGGTACCAGACATCCACAAGATCTGCGAGTGGCTGGATGCTTGCTCCAATATCCTTGTCCGCCATCATTCCCCAAAGGGCGCATACCCGTCCACAGCCTTTTCCTGCGCGGAGAACCTCTGCCAGATGGGCGGTTGCCTGGGGATTATGGGCGACATCCGCCAGCACACGGGGCCCGTCTTTTCCCCATGGCCTCAGCCACTGGGCACGCCCTGGAAGTTCTGGAACCACCTGCCAGTTTTCGGGCTCACGTACGGCTCCGGGCAGGACTTCGCGTAGCAGCCAGACAGCTGCAAGCGCCAGCGCCAGGTTGTTCCACTGCTCCAGTCCGCCCCAGAGGGGACTGGGAACCCGCCAGCTCTGACCCTCCATGCGCCAGACCCCCCTGGCAGGATCGATGGAAAAGTGTCTGCCCAGACGCCACAGGGGCGTCCCCATAGCCTGGGCCAGACCCAGAACAGAGCTGCAGGGATTCTCGGGATCCCCATACAGGGCTCGGACTCCCGGACGGAAAATTCCGGCTTTTTCCCTGCCAATTTCATCCCGGGTATTGCCCAGCCATGCCTGGTGATCCAGATCCACAGAAGTAATGATCCCCAGATCCGGCTGGAAGGCGTTTACGGCATCAGCACGTCCACCGAGGCCAATCTCGAGAATGGCCAAGTCAGGAGAGTGCTGCAGGAGAAGATCCACCGCGGCCAAGGTAACCAGTTCAAAGTACGTCAGGGAAATTTCCCCGGCGACAGGCGCCAGCCTGGACACTGCATCAAGCCACTGTCCGTCCCCAAGCATCTGCCCATTGATGCGGAGGCGTTCCGGAAAACGCCAGACATGGGGACTGGTATAGGCGGCGGTCCGGTACCCGGACTGGCGATAGAGTGCCTCCAGATAGGCGACCGTCGACCCCTTGCCATTGGTTCCGGCTACCAGAATGACCGGAAAAGGGAGACGGTGCGGAATCCCGGCCCTGCCCATCGCCTGCTGCATGCGGTCCAAGCCAAGCCGGATGTTTCCGGGGGAGCCTGCCAGTCCGGTCAGCGCTGCACTTACTGCGTCATCCAACGGACCACTGGCATAACCATCAGGCCCCGCGTTCGGCATGGGAAAGAATGGAAAGAAGGGAGGCAATATGCCTGCGCAGATGGCGCCGGTCCACGATCTGGTCAATGGCTCCATGCTCAAGGAGATACTCCGACCGCTGAAAACCTTCTGGAAGCTTTTCCCGGATGGTCTGTTCAATGACCCGGGGACCGGCAAAGCCGATCAGGGCGCGGGGTTCTGCCACAAGAATGTCGCCCAGTGTGGCCAGACTGGCGGACACGCCCCCCATGGTGGGATCCGTAAGTACGGAAATATAGGGAATCCGGCTTTTGGCGAGCCGCTCGACAGCCGCTGCCGTTTTGGCCATCTGCATCAGGGAAAGGAGCCCTTCCTGCATGCGGGCGCCACCACTGGCGCTGAAGCATACCAGAGGGCAGCGCTCCACCATGGCCATTTCGGCGGCCTTGACAAAGCGGGCACCAACCACCGAGCCCATGCTGCCGCCCATGAATTCAAAGGCAAAAGCGGCAGCAACCACCGGTTTTCCATCCAGTAGCCCCCTCATGGCCACCAGGGCATCTTTTTCACCGGTTTTTTCCCTGGCTTCCTGCAGACGGTCCTTGTAGCGCTTCTGGTCCCTGAAGCGCAGGGGATCTACGGGAACCAGTTCGGCTCCAAGTTCCAGGCGTGGTTCGGGATCCAGAAAATAGTGCAGCCGCTGCCGTGCAGTAAGCCGGTGATGGTAGCTGCAGTGGGGGCAAACCTGAAGGTTCTCTTCCAGCTCGGTGCGGTAGAGAACGGCCTGGCAGGTTGGACACTTGGACCAGAGCCCCTCCGGAACCGACCGTCTGGTTTCTGTACCCGGCTCTGTGGCCCCGGACGGATTTTTTTTGATTTTTGGGGGAAGAACGCGGCTGAACCAGTTCATGTCCGCTTCCCCATGTGCCTGCTAAGAACATCACTGAAAGGCAGCAGAAATTCCATGGCCACCTCTTGGGCTTCACGGTCATCGCGTGCACCCGCAAGCCGGTCTACCAGTGCCGAGCCGATCACGACGGCATCACAGCCCGCGGCCGCCAAATACCCTGCGGTGGCAGCATCCCGGATTCCAAAGCCAACTGCCACTGGCATCTCCAGTTCCTGCCGGAGCCGCGCAGTACGCCGGGCGACCTCGTCCCAGTCCTGCTGTTCCGCCCCGGTAATCCCCCTCAGGGAGACGTAGTAGACAAAACCGCTGCCCAGCCTTTTTACGGTAGCCACACGCGCGGGACTGCTGGTAGGAGCCAGCAAGAAAATGGGATCCAGATGGAAACGGTGCAACATTTGCACTTCATGGGCACTTTCTTCTGGCGTGAGGTCCACCAAGATGACGCCATCGACGCCAGCTGTGGCTGCCGCTTCTGCAAAACGTTCCGCTCCCATTGCTTCAACCGGGTTCAGGTAACCCATCAGGATAATGGGGGTATGCCGGTTTTTTTCCCGGAACTCCTGTACCCAGGCCAAGACCTGGCGGAGGGTAGCCCCTCTGCCAAGGGCCCGCTCACTGGCGCGCTGGATAACGGGACCATCCGCCATCGGATCCGAAAACGGAACCCCCAATTCAATGGCGTCAGCTCCCGCCGAAACCAGCGCATGAAGAAGGGGAACCGTCCCCTGGAAGCTGGGATCACCTGCGGTAACAAACGGTACGAGCGCTGTTCTTCCAGCTTCCCGGAGAGTACGAAAAAGTCCTGGCAGCCGGCTCATAGGGTAATACCCTCCCTGGCAGCAACCGTATGGATATCCTTGTCTCCCCTTCCTGACAGGCTCACCAGAATGGTCTGGTCACTGCGCATCTGCGGAGCGAGACGAAAAGCGCAGGCCAGGGCGTGCGAAGATTCAAGGGCTGGGATAATGCCTTCCACACGGCTGAGGCGATGGAAAGCTTCCATGGCCTCCTCATCTGTGGCTACCACATACTCTGCACGGCCAGTATCTTTCAAATAGGCGTGCTCCGGACCAACACCCGGATAGTCCAGGCCGGCCGAGATGGAATGTGTAGCCAGAATCTGTCCATCCGGATCCTCCATCAGGTAGGTGCGGTTTCCGTGCAGAACGCCGGGACGGCCCGTGCAGAGAGGGGCAGCGTGCTTTCCAGTCCCAAGACCCAGTCCACCAGCCTCTACACCCACAAGGCGGACAGACGGCTCATCAATAAAGGGATAAAAAAGGCCCATGGCGTTGCTTCCCCCACCCACACAGGCCACACAGATATCGGGGAGGCGCCCCGTCTGTTCCAAGCACTGGGCCCGGGCCTCCTCCCCAATGACCCGATGGAAATTGCGAACCATTTCCGGGTAGGGGTGGGGTCCCGCCACCGTACCGATGACGTAGAAGGTATTGTCCACATGGGTTACCCAGTCCCGGAGTGCTTCGTTGAGGGCATCCTTCAGGGTACGGGTGCCCCCCGTTACCACTTCCACCTCTGCTCCCAGGAGACGCATGCGGTATACGTTGCTGGACTGGCGGCGTACATCTTCCTCGCCCATGTATACAACACATTCCATGCCGTACCGCGTAGCTACGGTAGCAGTCGCCACTCCATGCTGTCCGGCCCCGGTTTCGGCTATCAGGCGGCGCTTGCCCATACGCCGGGCCAACAGGGCCTGTCCCACGGCATTATTGATCTTGTGTGCACCGGTATGGTTCAGGTCTTCCCGCTTGAGATAGATCTGCGCCCCCCCCAGGTCCCTGGAAACGCGCGCCGCATGGTAGAGGGGGTTGGGACGTCCGACAAACTGGCGCAGCTCACCATGGAATTCTGCAAGAAAGGCGGGGTCCTCCAAGGCTTCCCTGTACGCATCCTGGAGTTCTTCCAGTGCGGGAACGAGGGTTTCGGCCACGAAACGGCCACCATAGGGCCCAAAATGTCCCTGTTCATCCGGTTGATGGTACTGCCCCATTCATGCTTCTCCTGCCGCCTGTCGGGCACGCACGACGAATTCTGCCATTTTTCCATGATCCTTGCACCCGGGGGAAATTTCCACGCCACTACTGACATCCACCGCGTAGGGGCGAGCAATCCGTACTGCCTGGACAACATTTCCGGCATGCAGTCCTCCCGCCAGAATCAGGGGCATCGCGGAATCCTTGGGAAAAGGCCACCAAGAAAACGGCCGCCCGGATCCGCCGTATACCTGGGCGTCAGCCCGGTCTACCAGCAGGCCCTGGGCATCGGCAAAGTGCTCCTGCCATGGCCGCAGGTCCACCGCCCCGGCCACCCGTACCACCTTCAGGTAGGGTCGCCCAAAGCTACGGCACAGTTCCGGGGATTCATCCCCATGAAATTGCAGGACATCCAGGGCACATTTTTTGAGGACCGCCTCCACCTGGTCAGGTTCCGGGTTGACAAAAAGACCCACGCGGGTGACAAATGGGGGCAGTTCATCCAAAATTTCTCCTGCCCGTTCTGGAGTTACATTCCTGGGGCTTTCCGGAAAAAAAACCAGACCCATAGCGTCAGCGCCGCTGGCCGCGACAGCCCGCGCATCTGCGGGAGAGCAGATTCCGCAAATCTTGACACGCAGCATGCTTCTGCCTTTCTGAATCTGTGTGAGTACTGGAGTGTAACAGAATTCCGGGATTCCCCAGAACGGCTCAGGCAAGCAGGGCGAACAGTTTCTCCGGAGGGGTACCATCACAGGCAGGAAGGCAGAAAGCCTCCGGATACAGGGCACCGGCAAAATATAGCCCCGAACCGGGAGCAGTCACTGCGGCGCAGCGCCGGTCCCGGCTGGCCAGGACACCGGCCGCCCATTCTGGTGGCCGCTCGCCTCTGCCCACCTTCATGAGTACACCAGCCAGATTCCGGACCATATGATGCAGAAAGGCGTTGGCTTCCGCCTCAATGCCTACCATATCCCCCCTCCGCCAGACATCCAGGCGCCTGAGGGTGCGCACAGGACTCCGGGCCTGGCAGCCAGAGGCACGAAAAGAGGAAAAATCGTGGGTTCCAAGCAGCATGGCGGCTGCCTCTTGCATTGGGACAGGCTCCAGATGCAGGGGATGCCAGGCAATCTGTCCTGCGAAAAGGCCCGGCCGCTCACGGCGGTTCAGGATCAGGTAACGATATTTTCTCCCTGTGGCCGAAAAACGGGCATGGAATTCCGGGGGTACCCGTCTGGCCCAGCGGATCGAGATGTCGGGGGGAAGAAACCGGTTGCCCCCGCGAACCCAGGAGATTGGGGAACGCAGGATCCGGGTCTCAAAATGTACCACCTGGCAGAGGGCATGCACTCCCGCATCTGTCCTCCCGGCAACGGTTACCTGGATGGTTTCTGCCGCAACCTGCGACAGGGCATGTTCCAAGGCACCCTGAATGCTGTCCTGCCCTGTCTGACGCTGCCACCCACAGAAGCGCGATCCGGCATACTCAAGCCCCAAGGCCCAGCGTTCCCCCTGTAACGACGTCAGGACTGCGTTTCCTCTGGCCTAGTGGGAGGACAGAAGCAGATACGCCTCATCCCTCTGGTCGGGACTGCCTTCATGGGTGACTTCTTCAAGCAGTTCACGAGCAGATTCCCTATCACCCATTTCCAGATAGGCCTTCCCAAGGTCCAGCTTCGTGCCCACTGCATCCCAGTCTCCCGCCGAGGAGGTGCCGGACTCTCCTTCAGCATTAGCCGCATGCCCTTCCAGCACGTCTCCCGGCAGCAGGAGATCCAGCCCGGCTCCACTGTCCGGCGCAGATTCCGGCTTTTCCTCAAGGGCACGGAACTCCTCGTTCAAAGTGGCGAAAAGCTCCCTCTTGTGCTCCTCGGACGGAGCAAGTGCGAACTCCAACTCCCCGCGGGCATCCTCCGCACTGTCTGCGGAAAAGAACTTGTCCAGCTGGAAATCCAGTTTCTCCGGTCTTCCATCCTCCGGCGCTTCCTCCGGCGTTTCCACCAGAGGAAAATCCAGTCGCTCATGGGGCGGCGCCAGGAATTCCAGCGGCTCCAAAGACGGGCCACGGGCCATATCCTGCCCGTCCTGTGCCAGCCCGGAAGGTCTGCCCGGCATGGATGGGGACGTATCTCCGGGGTCTGCAGGAGTTACAAAAAGGGGATTGCCAGGAAACAGTCTTGCACCCTGCGCTTCCACTTCCTGCCATGCCACGTTATTGGGACCGAACCTGCCACGCATGCGTTCGGCAAGATCAAGATATTCGTCTCGACGGCCGAGCTTTTCATACAGAGACAGCAGCTGCACATACAGGTCCTTGCGGCGGGGATTTGCCTCAAGTCCTTCCTGGAGCACGGTGGCTGCCTGTTCCGATTTTCCATAGGTCAGGTAGAGGTCCGCCTGCTCTATAGGGTCTACCTCAAACCGGTTTTCTGCCGCAGGCTCTTCTGTGTCTTGCACTCCTGCCAGGGAGGAATTCCTCTCATCCGCCCAGGAAGAAACGCCCTCACCGGACCGGCTTTCAGGCTGATCCCCGGAGACTGGCGTTGCTGCCGCAGCCGCTGCAGCCACCGCTACCTGGGCCTGGGGCGCCGCCCATGCGGGGGATTCCGGCATAGGCGTGGCTGCGCGCGGCGAAGATACCGTTTCCTTGGGCGGAGAAGCGAGAACGGCAACCCTGTTGGCAATGTCGCGCTGGCGGCGCAGGGCCTGCTCCTGCCGCCGGTACATCCAGACAAAAAGCATCAGGAGCAGCAGATTTCCCCCGAGGGAAAGCCAAAGCAGGGAATTCATGCCGGAATTCCCTGCCTGTCGGGAAAGACGGGAAAGCTCGGCCGATTGTCCGGACAGGGTCTTCTCGGTCTGGTTCAGCCGCTGTTCCATGGACTGGACCATACCTTTCAGGCGGGCATTTTCAGCAAGCAGGCGCTGCTGTTCCCCACCCTGCGCCTGCAGCTTGCTGGGTGCGCTCGACAGAACCAGTGTGGTCTTCTGCCCGGAAATCGTGCTGGAGGCACCGGCATGGGCAGATGCAGCCGAAGGAACTACGGTAGCGGGCTTGGCGCCGGAGACGGGTGTCACCGGCCGTGCGGCTCTTCCTGCCTGTGTGCGCAGCCAGGCACGGGCTTCTGCAGGGGTAAACGTTTTCACTTGGGCCAGACGGGGAACTGCCAGCATGCTGCCGGCGAGAAGAAAGTCCGGATTGCCATTCCGGAAAGCCTGCGGGTTGGCCCGCACCAGTGCTGCCATGGCCTGGTCCATCGCTACCTGCCGACTCCGGTTAATATCCCTGACAATCTGGTAGAGGGAACTGTTTTCCGGTACGGGGCCATAACGCGAAACACTGGCCCACCCATTTACCATAGGGCCTGGGGCAACAGCCGACGGAACAGGCATGGCCGCCACCGATGGTTGGCGGTGATGCAGGGTTACCATACGGGTGGGAACTGGACCGGATGCCGGGGCCCCATACATCCCGCTCCCTTCTGACGCCACATATTCGCGGACCATCTGGCCGCCAGACCAGTCCATCTGGACCAGAAACAGGAGAGATGTGCTCGAAAGGGGGACCGGACTGGAAATAACAATGGCAGGTGAAGGTCCGGGACGGATTTCGAAGCGCCAGTGCTCAAGCCCCGAAGCCACCGGCAGATGGACCATCGAGTAGGCCGCTCTTGAGGCCAGCCCCACCTGAGCACCAGAAAGATCCCTTGGATGGCGCGTATGGATGGGAATTTCGGCATGAAATGGCTCTCCTGGTGCCGACAGGATGACCAGGCTGCCCAGACCTAAGGCCTCAGCGGCACCCGGCAGCATAATCCCAAGCGCAATCAGCGTCCGCAACCAATATTTGCTGTCCATTCCTTTCCCCTTCGTGGCGAAGACGCCGGTATTTTCTGGTGTCTGCCGGCGCCAGGCCTTCATTTAAACCGGCAATATTCCATAGATGCCGCTATAGATAGTCTCGAATCAGCAGCTCTGCAATCTGGATACTGTTCAGTGCGGCTCCCTTGCGGATATTGTCGGACACCACCCAGAGATTGATACCCCGCTCGTGGGAACAGTCCTCGCGGATGCGGCCCACGAAAGTTTCATCCCTGCCGGCTGCATCCAGCGGGGTTGGCCATTCTCCTGCTCCACGGCCGTCCATGACTGTTACCCCTGGGGCTGCCTCCAGCAGGGCCCGGACCCCGGCAGCAGAAATTTTTTCACGGGTAACCACATTGACCGATTCGGAATGCCCATAAAAAACGGGTACCCGCACACAGGTTGCGGTAAGCTGGATTCCGGGCAGTTCGAGGATCTTCCGGGTTTCCCAGACCATTTTCATTTCTTCCTTTGTATACCCGTTTTCCTGGAAAACATCGATCTGCGGGAGACAGTTGAAAGCCATCCGTTTGGCAAAGACGTCCGGGGCAATTTCCTGCTGCCGGTAGATCCCTGCAGTCTGCCGCCCCAGCTCTTCGATCGCCCGGCGACCGGCACCACTGACCGCCTGGTAGGTCGAAACCACCACCCGCTCGATGCCCACCGCATCAGCGATAGGCTTCAGGGCCAGCAGCATCTGTATCGTGGAACAGTTGGGGTTGGCGATAATCCCGCGGCTGCGGTAATCGGCAATGCGGTGGGGATTGACTTCCGGTACCACCAGAGGGATGTCGTTCTCGTACCTGAACCGCGATGTATTATCAATAACAATCGCTCCGGCAGCCGCCGCCAGCGGTGCATGCGCCTCGCTGGCGGCGGCACCGGCTGAGAAAAGCCCAATATCTACTTTTGACCAGTCAAAGTCTGCTGCGTCTTGAACCAGGATTTTTTTACCGTGAAACGGGAGGCGCTCCCCGGCAGAACGGGCGCTCGCCAGCAGATACAGTTCCTGAACCGGAAATTCCCTTTCTTCGAGAATTTCCCGCATCACCTCTCCTACTGCACCTGTGGCTCCCAGAATGGCAACAGCGTAGGCCAGTTTCTTCATGCCCCGCCCCCTTGCCGCAGTGCAGCAACCACAGATTCCCCCATTGCCCGTGTTCCAATGCTGGCCACGCCGGGGGAGGCAATGTCTGCTGTCCGCAGGCCACGGTCCAGGACAGTCCGTACCGCCTCCTCCACCTGGTTAGCCCACCCTGTGGATCCGAGGGAATGGCGCAACATCATAGACACTGAAAGTACCGTCGCCAAGGGATTGGCCACGTCCCGTCCGGCAATGTCCGGCGCCGAACCGTGAATGGGTTCGTACATACCCCGTCCGCTTCCCAGGGAAGCCGAGGGCAGCATCCCGATGGAACCGGTCAGCTGGCTTGCCTCGTCCGAAAGGATGTCACCGAACATGTTCCCGGTAAGAATCACGTCAAATTGGGAAGGACAGCGCACAAGCTGCATCGCGGCATTGTCTACATACATGTGTTCCAGGGCCACATCCGGAAACTCCTCTGCCACTTCCGTTACCACCTCCCGCCAGAGCCTCGTGGTTTCCAGAACGTTGGCCTTGTCTACCGAGCAGACCTTCCTCCTTCTTCCCCGGGCGGCATCAAAAGCAACCCGGGCGATACGGCGGATCTCGTTCTCGTCATAGACCATGGTATTCCAGCCGCGACGCAGGCCATTCTGGATATCAGTTCCCCGGGGAGTTCCGAAGTAAATATCGCCGGTCAGTTCCCGCACCACGAGGATGTCAACATCCAGGACAAGTTCGGGACGCAGGGGGGAGGAATCAACCAGCTGTGGCCAAACCTGGACCGGGCGGAGATTGGCATAGAGATCCAGTCCCTTGCGCAGGCGCAGCAGCCCCTGCTCTGGCCGTAGCTGGGGTGGATGGCTGTCCCACTTCGGTCCGCCCACGGCTCCCAGAAGCACGGCGTCGGCCGAGAGAGCGAGGCGGAGCGATTCCTCTGGCAGCGGATCCCCATGCGCTTCCAGCGCAGCCCCCCCGACAAGTCCTTGCTGCATGTCAATTTCCATGCCCGACAGATCAGCAACAGCTTCAAGTACGCCGCAAGCCGCAGCGGTAATTTCGGGACCGATACCATCCCCGGGGAACACGGCGATTTTTTTCATCTAGTCAGATCCTTTTTTCATGACGACCCGGATAACAAAAGGGCTTTCCGCTCCCGGACAGGAATTTTCCGGAATATGGGTAAACGGGTAGACACCCGCTCCCAGTCCATGGGCATCGGCAGAAACCACTGCCATAGCCTCTGGTGCGGCATGACCGGAACCGGTCAGGGAAAACTGCACACCTATGGCACCCGGACGCTTCCTGGCTGCCTCAATATACATCCGGCGGGTAATTTCGCTGAAAAGGATTTTCAGGAACCCGGCCAGATCTTCCTCACAGAGTCCAGCCCGGTCCGGAGAAGCCAGAAGCCTTTTCGCACTGGCCCTTGGCATGTCACGCAGGAAATCTGCCGAACGGGCAAAATTCAGGATCTGCTCCTGCAGGCAGGGATCATCGGGGAGGCGGCCGAACCCATAATAATGGAGGTAGAAAATCGGCTCTGGCAGCGGCAGGAAATCCACCCTTTCCTGGGGCGGGATACCAGCCTCGACCACCCCTCCACGGGGGGATCCATCCCGCGGCCCCCTGCCTCTCATCCACTTCCACATACTCCCAGACCATCCCTCCCGGAAATTGCAGAAGCATAACACAATGGTAGACAATTCCAGCATGCAGGACACCACTCCCATTCCTGGCTTTCCCATTACGGGACTCATCCTCGCTGGCGGCGCAGGCCGGCGGATGGGCGGGCTGGACAAGGGATGGCTCCCCTACCGGGACCGCCCCCTGATTTCCTATGCGATGGAGTGCCTAGGCCCCCATGTCCGGGAACTGCTGATCAGCGCCAACCGCAGCCAGCAGCGCTACCAGGCCCTGGGCTGTGAAGTCGTGGGGGATCTTGCACCAGGTTTTCAGGGGCCCCTCCGCGGGATGGAAGCAGGCTGGCTGGCCTGTTCCCACGACTGGATGGCATTTGCTGCGGTGGACTGCCCGCATCTTCCCGCAGACCTGGTACCCAGACTCTGGGCGCTCCGGCAGGAGTACCCTCTGGTTCTCGCCTCTGACAGTCACGGCATGATTCCAGTCATTGGGCTCATGCACCGCCAGATATTCCCGGCACTCCGGAAATATCTGGCAGATGGCGGACTCCGGACGGGGGCATTCCTTGGCAGCCATCCCCATGCCCTCCTGCCACTTGGGGATGGCGAATCAACCAACATCAACCGACCCATGGACATGGCATGAAAATCCTGGGAATTACCGGGCATAGTGGAAGCGGCAAAACCACGCTCCTCTGCCATGTGATCCCGCTACTCCGGGAGAACAGGCTACAGGTTGCGGCCATCAAGGCCACCCATCACGACATTCGGTGGGATACACCCGGGAAAGACAGCTACCGCCTGCAGGAAGCCGGGGCAGATCCTGTCCTTCTCCAGGGACCGCAGCGCTGGTACATGGCCCGCCGTGCCGTCCCGGGTGACTGGGATACCCTTGTTGCCAGTCTGCAGCCTCCGCCAGATCTGGTACTCAGCGAAGGAAACCACGGATGGGAGATCCCGGGCATTGAGGTTTACCGTTCCGCCCTTGGCAAACCCAGGCGCTGCCCGGCCCATGGCAGCACCATTGCCATTGCCAGCGATGGCCCCATTCCAGGGCGGCTGCCCGTTCTAGACCTCAACCGGCCCCAAGAAATCTGTGAATTTATTCTGCAATGGTACGGAGAATCCCGAGATGGCCACCTGCTGTGAACATAGTGAACACGATCCAGAAGCCAAAAGCGTGGCCGAGGCAATGGAGATCATCCTAGCTGCTTCCCCGCCCATCCGTGACCAGATTGCGATCCCTCTGGAGGAGGGTCTGGGGCGGGTACTGGCTGCCAGTGTGCAAGCCCCGATGGACGTGCCAGCATGGCCCAACTCGGCGATGGATGGCTATGCGCTGCGTGCTGGAGATGGCGATGGACCCCGCAAATGCGTCGGCTCCGTGTTTGCGGGGCATCCATACCTGGCACCGGTAACGGAAGGCCAGTGTGTTCGCATCATGACTGGCGCAGTGCTCCCTGAGGGAGCCGATACGGTCATTCCGCAGGAACTTGCCAACAGGGAAGGCAGCCAGGTACGGTTTCACGGGGAAATCCTTTCTGGAGCCAATGTCCGCCAGCCTGGGGAAGACCTGCCCATGGGAAATACGGCGCTTCCGGGAGGCACGCTTCTGCGCCCGGCCCATCTTGGCGTACTGGCAAGCCTTGGGATCAGCGAGATCGCAGTTTTCCGCCCGCTACGCGTAGCCTTTTTTTCCACCGGTGACGAACTGCAGCCTGCTGGCCAGCCGCTGGGACCTGGACAGATCTACGACAGCAACCGCCTTATTCTCCAGTCCATGCTGCGGCGCCTTGGCACGGAAACCGTGGATCTGGGATGCATATGTGACGATCCGGACCGGATCAGGGAGACTCTTGAGAAAGCCGGCCAGATGGCTGACATGGTCATCACCACAGGCGGCGTCTCCGTAGGGGATGCCGACCATATTGCCAGCCTTCTCGGGCAGATGGGTTCCGTATATCTCTGGAAAATGAATATGAAACCTGGCCGTCCCCTAGCTTTCGGCCATCTGGGCCAGGCGAGCTTTTTTGGGCTTCCTGGCAATCCTGTTTCCACCATGGTCACCTTCTACCAGTTTGTGCGCCCTGCCATTCTCCGGCGCATGGGCACCCTTGGTCCCTGGACCCCACCGGTCTTCCGGCTCCCCCTGGCTGCGCCCCTCCGGAAAAAGCCTGGCCGCACGGATTTCCAGCGCGGGCGCCTCATAGCCGGGGAAAACGGATGGATGGTGGCACCGGCAGGAGCACAGTCCTCACATATCCTGACCGGCATGGCCCAGGCCGAATGTTTTATTGTTCTCCCGGCAGAATCCGGCTCCCTGCCTCCCGGAAGCCTGGTAGATGTCCAGATTCTTGAAGGTCTGGTCTGAATGCCATCCGCCAGGACCGGGATACTTTCACGTCAGGGACAGGAGCTGAAAGCCAGTGATCCAGATCGTCCTGTTCCGCGATGACCTGCGCCTGTCTGACAATCCAGCACTCTGGCATGCCGCTGCCAGGGGCCCCGTACTGCCCGTTGTCATTGCCGACCCGCGGGAATCCCGGGGGGCCGCCTTCCGCTGGTGGCAGTACCATAGCCTCCGGAACCTTCAGTGCCGGCTTGAAAAACAGGGCATTCCTCTTGTCCTGCGTCGTGGAGACCCGCTTCAAACGGTGCTCGGACTTCTGGATGAAACGGGAGCCCGCGGGGTGTTTTGGAACCGGCGTTATGGTTCCCTGGCAAGGGAACAGGACCAGACGCTCAAGATGGCGCTGCGCAGCCATGGCGTCGCTGCCGAGTCTTTTCCCGGAAATCTTCTGGCAGAACCCTGGGAAGTGCTGCGAAAGGGAGATCTGCCCTACCAGGTATTTTCCCCATTCTGGAAAGCAATGCAGGAACGGATACGGGGCGGGACACCTCTTGCGCAGCCGAAGCTGACCCCTCCTTCGCCTGTGCCGGAAAGCGAGGATCCGGACCGGTGGGGATGGTATCCCCGGCATCCCGACTGGGCCAGAAATTTCCTGTCTTTCTGGGAGCCCGGGGAACCCGGTGCACATAAAAGCCTTGACATTTTTCTTGAGACAGCGCTCTGCTGCTACCGCGATGGCCGCGATTTTCCCGGCCGCCCCTGCGTCTCCCGGCTATCCCCACATCTAGCCCACGGA
>DAHXMJ010000020.1 GCA_027365525.1 Acidithiobacillus sp. | reverse complement strand
ACCGTGGTAAAAAAAGGTTCAAATATGCGTTCCATGAGGTCTGCCGGGATGCCGGCTCCATGGTCGCGGACAGTAACAAGAATTCTTCCCTCGTGGTCGGCCCGGCCGATATGGATGTCCACCGGGATCTTGTTTTCCTGGATGCCACCATGCAGGGCCGCGTTGGCCAGGAGATTGGTAAAGATCTGTCGCAGGTGTTCCGGGTCGGCAAACAGGACGGGGGGGGCCGGCGGGAAATGGAGGTCAATGTCCAGACGGGCCAGAGTCGGGTCTTCCTGAAGCTGCTGGATCATGACCGGCAGCCAGCTGCTGGCATTGATGGGCTCCGGATGCGCGGGGGTGGGCCGCGCCATTTCCAGGACAGAATCAATGATCCGGCTGATACGCAGGGTTTCCCGTTCGATGATATGGAAAAGATGCAGGGATCCCGGTTCCGTAACCAGCTCTTCCAGGAGCTGGTTGGCGTGCCGGACCGCACTGAGTGGATTGCGGATTTCATGGGCAATATTGGCTGCCAGACGTCCCAGCGCGGCCATCTGGACCTCCCGCTGCCGTTCACGCAGGGCTGTAGCGTCCTGGAGAATCAGCAGCCGGTAGGGGCCCTGCGGCAGGGCTATGGCCCGCATCAGGAGAGTATAGGCATCTGCGGTGGATTTCCCCCCGATGGCAACGCTCAGTTCGGAATCGGTCTGGCTGCCATGCTGGCGCAGGGCCAGTGCAAGGCGTGGCTGGACCAGGTCTAGGGCCACGGGGAGATTTTTCCAGTTTTCATACCCGGTCATGCGCTGCGCGGCAGGGTTGCTGAGGACAACGCGGTTCTGGCGATCCAGGACCAGTATGCCAGAGTCCACCTGCTGGATGATTTCCTGGTTAAGTACGTTCAGGTCCAGGATTTCCCTGCCCCGCTGGCGTGCAAGACGGTCACTGCGCTCCAGGCTTCGGACAAGACTGTCTGCCAGAAAGGCGATCGCGAGGAGGGCCAGCAGGTAGACAAAGATCTGTCCAATTGGGGGGGCGTGAAGGATTCTGCCCGTGTCCAGGAAGGTGACCGCGAGAAGCAGGACTACCAGGACGGAAACGTAAAGGAAGGTTGCCCTGCCGCGCAGGACATGGGCGGTGGATACCAGCAGTAGAAGGGGAAGGATCGCAAAGGGCCCTGTGAGACCGTCGCTGTAATGGAGCAGGGCAATCACCAGGGCGGTATCCATGGCTACCGGTATTCCGTTGCGCCAGGGGCCGGAAAGGGCGGGCAGGGAAAAGCGCAACAGCAGCAGGTAGAGGAAGCTCCAGACAATGGAAACGAGCCCAATGATCCGCAGGGCATGCGTATTCGTGTCCGCCAGGACCGGTATGGATCCCTTGGGCAGATGGAAAAGAATGACAAGGGTTGCAGCGATGAGGAGACGGTAGGAGCCAATGCCCAGGAGCCGCCGCTCCGGTGTGCCCTGTGCCGGGAGAACGCGTTCCCTGCCGGCCATGGAGGACATCAGAGGCTGGTTACGCGGAGGACTTCTTCCAGGCTTGTCATGCCTTCTTTCAGACGTCTCAGACCGGACTGGCGCATGCTCAGGATGCCTTCGGCCGAGGCCTGCCGTGCAAGATCCATGGAGGTTCCTCCACGCATGATGATGTCACGCATGCCATCACTGACAGGCATTACCTGGTACAGCCCCATGCGCCCCTTGTACCCGGTGCTGTTGCACTGGTCGCATCCCACCGGTCCCATGGGCTTCCAGCCCTGAAGCTCGGATTCGATGAACCCGGCTTCCAGAAGCGCCTGTTCGGGAATCTTGGCCGGTTTCCGGCAGGCCGGACAGAGCCGGCGTACCAGGCGCTGGGCCATGACCAGGTGCACGGCACCTGCGATGTTGTAGGTCGGGATACCCATGTTCTCCAGGCGGGTCAGGCTCTGGGGCGCGTCATTGGTATGCAGCGTCGCAAGGACCAGATGCCCTGTCTGCGCCGCCTTGATGGCGGTTTCTGCTGTTTCCAGGTCACGGACTTCACCTACCATGATAATGTCCGGGTCCTGGCGGAGAAAGGAGCGCAGGGCGGTGGCAAAGTTCAGCCCGATGCGTTCATTGATGTTTACCTGGTTGATTCCGTAGACGGGAATTTCCACGGGATCTTCAGCCGTGCTGATGTTGACATCGCCGGTATTGAGAATGTTGAGTGCGGTATACAGGGTGGTGGTTTTCCCGGAACCGGTCGGCCCGGTTACCAGAATCATCCCGTAGGGACTGTGAATGGCCTCCTCGAAGGCCTGCCGCTGCTCCGGAAGGAAACCCAGGTCCTCGATGGGTACCCGCGAACTGGCCGGGTCCAGAAGGCGCATGACAATGGTTTCCCCGAAACTGGTCGGGAGGAACGAGACGCGGAAATCGATGATGCGTGCAGGTGGGATGCGTACCCTCAGGCGCCCGTCCTGGGGCAGTCGGCGTTCGGAAATGTCCAGGCGGCACAGTATCTTCAGGCGGGAAGTCACTCCTTCCCGCAGCGGCATGGGCGGATGTAGGATATCCTGGAGAATGCCATCCAGGCGGTAGCGTACGCGGATGTCCTTCTCGTAGGGTTCAATGTGGATGTCCGAAGCGCCCTTCTGGATGGCATCCAGAAGGAGCTGCTGGACAAAGCGTACCACGGGGGCATCCTCACCCGTCGCATTCTGGGTGACGAGGTCAAATTCTTCCTGTGTCTCTTCCCCGGACGGTTCTGAAAAAAACTGGTCAAATCCACCAGTTACGGATGTAATGTGGCGGGTAACCGTTTTCGCGAGCTTGTCGGTTTCCACCAGAATGGGGACGATCTGGAGGCCACCAGCGTTGAACTTGATATCTTCCATGGCCTTGAAGTCCGTAGGGTCGGCCATGGCCAGGTAGAGGGTGTCCCGGTGCCTCGAGAGGGGAAGAACCTGGTACCGTTCCAGCAGCTTGCGGTCAATCAGGTGGATGGCGCCATCATCCGGTACGGCTGCGTCAAGATCCAGCATGGGGATGTTGTAGCGGCTGGAGAGGTACGCCATGAGGGCAGAGCCTGAAAATGCCTTCTGTTCGACCAGATGGAACAGGAGCGGTTTTCCGTTTCTCTTGGGATCGACCGCGAGGGTACGGAGATGCTCCTCGCTGGCAAGGCCAGCTGCTGCCAGGCCCCGGAGCAGGGGGGTCAGAGGGTTGTTTTCTGGGTTGAGAGCCATAGACGCAAGCGATCCTCGACGAGAGCCGTATCCGGTGACACACCCGTCCACAGGCGGAAACTTTCCGCCCCCTGTTCTACCAGCATGCCCAAGCCATCTACGGCTATCCGGCCGTTTGCACGTGCTGCTGCCAGCAGGGGGGTTTCCAGTGGCCTGTACACAATATCACACACAATACCAGATTCGGACAGCAGTCCAAGATCCAGTTCCGGGTGGCCCTCGCCCTTCAGCCCCCGGCTGCTGGCGTTGACAACCAGGACCGTCTGCCGCAGTACGGGCGTCAGGTCCCTGGTGGTCAGGGGGATAGGGCGGATGGGAAGATGGGGAAAGTCCCGGGCGAGGATGGTGGCCCGTTCCGCACTGCGGTTGGCAAGGTAGATCGGGGCCGCGTTACCGGAAGCGAGGGCATGCACGATAGCCCGGGAGGCCCCCCCTGCGCCAATGACCAGTGCCGGCTGTCCGTGCCACCCTGTTCCGGCATGGCGGTTGATCGCACGGAAAAAGCCGGTGGCATCGGTGTTGTCCCCGAAAATCCCCGTTTCCGAGAAAATCAGGGTATTGACGGCACCAATGGCCGTGGCTGTCGGGGAGCAGTCTGCCAGAAAAGGAAGGACGGCTTCCTTGTACGGAACCGTAACATTGATTCCGCGGATGCCGAGAGCCTGAAGACCGCAAAGGGCCTCTTCCAGACGGTTCTCCGGGACAGGGAAGGGAGCATAAAGGAAATCCAGCCCGCTCTCCTCCGCAAACAGGCGGTGCATCCAGGGAGAAAGACTGTGGCCAACTGGCTGGCCGATGATGCCGCAGACCATGGCACTGCCGCCCGGCCTGCCCGCGTTTTCCCGGGGATCCAAAATCATGGTTCAGCCATTCCCGCCAGCATTTCCCTGATCCTGGCATTCAGGTCTGCCCAGTCCGGACCAGGCAGAATGTGACCCAGCACTACCGGCTGTTTCTGGCCAGTCACAGAAGCCAGACCCAGGGCTTTCCCCAGCAGGCACTGTCCTCCCAGCCAGGAAAAGGCCATGGCTTCCAGGGCCTGGCTGGGGATCGCCTGCGAATGCTCGCCCACTTCCACGAGAATCCCCGGAAGGGCTTCCTGGATGGCGCGCAGGAGGGAAAGATTTTTGGCCCCTCCGCCAAAGACGAGCATCCGGGAGGCACCCGGCGTCCATGTCCGTGCTCCATGGGCCACGCTTTCTGCAGTGAGTACCGTAAGGGTAGCCAGAAAATCGTCTGGGCTCCCTTTCCAGGACTGCCACAGGTCCTGCACCATGGCTCCCTGGAACTGCTCGCGCCCGGTGCTTTTGGGAGGGGGGGCGCGGAAAAAGTCCATCTGCAGCCAGGAAGCCAGGACCTGCCGGTTTGTCCGGCCGCGTGAAGCCCAGGAACCATCGGGATCCATCCGCAGTTTCCCGCCGCTGAGCAGGGAGACTGCGGCATCCAGGAGGACATTTCCGGGCCCGGTATCAAAGGCCTGCAACGGGCTGTCGCTGCCTTTCGGGGGCACCCAGGTGATGTTGGCGACCCCCCCCAGATTGAGGATCCAAACCGGCTGGTCATGGGCAAAGCAGGCCTGGTGGTAGGGCGGGACGAGGGGAGCCCCCTGGCCTCCCGCAGCAACGTCGGCGCGGCGGAAATCATGGATGATGGTGCAGGATGTCGCCAGTGCCACGTCGGCAGCACAGCCGATCTGCAGGGTAGATCCCTCTGGGCCACCGGGGCGGTGGAAGACGGTTTGTCCATGCATGGCCACGCAGCTGGCTTTTCCGGCTTCTTCCATGACACTTGCTGCTGCCTGGCCATGCAGTTTCCCCAGTATCCGGTCAAGCCTGGCCACCTGGCCCAGATCCAGGCGTTCCTGGACCCGAAAAATCTCGGACTGCAGGGATGCGGGGTAGGGGAAATGCCAGTGGCCCAGGAGTGTTCCGGGGCCATCCAGAGCAAAGTCCAGCAGCGCGGCATCAATTCCATCCGCGCTGGTGCCAGACATGAGGCCAAGAATCCGCAGCCCTGCGGCAGGCATCAGCCAGGAAAATGAAAAGGGGGATGCTCAGCCATGGTCGTGTCCGCCTGCCCCATGTGCGTGCCCGTGTGCCAGTTCCTCCGGGGTCGCATCACGTACACCCAGTACCGATACAGCAAAATGGAGGGTCATTCCGGCAAGTGGGTGGTTGAGATCCACGGTGATTTCATCCCCTTCGATGTCGATCACCGTGGCGATTCTGGGCCCTTCCTCGGTATCTATTTCGAACTGTGCGCCCAGTTCAAGATCGCCGGGCTCGTCAAAATCCCCTTTTCCAGCCACCTCGACAAGATCCTCGTCCCATTCCCCATAGCCTTCTTCCGGAGAAACGGTCACCTGCAGCTGGTCTCCCGCCCTGTGACCCTCAAGAGCGGCTTCCAGACCCGGTATGATATCGTGGTGTCCATGCAGATAAACGAGGGGATCCCCTTCTTCAGAGCTGTCCAGTTCCTCTCCCTCGTCGTCGGTCAGACGGTAATCCAGGGTTACGACGGTATCGCTGGTGATGATCATGGAGGCTTTTCCTCATGGCGGATGGGTGAATGAAACCCCGCAGGCAGTGTAACCGCTCCCATGCCAGGGCGCAAAAACGGTCACCAGCTGCGACAGTGGTGGCCGATGATTTCGGTAAAGTCCCGGACCCATTCCGGATCACTGTTCAGGGCCGGTATGTAGCGCATGGATCCTCCCCCAGCCCGCAGAAACAGCTCCCGTCCGGCAATGGCGATTTCTTCCAGGGTCTCAAGGCAGTCTGCAGCGAAACCTGGACATACACAGTCTACCAGGCGCAGGCCGCTGCGTCCCAGGGATTCCAGGGTTCTGTCGGTAGCGGGTCCCAGCCATTTGGCAGGGCCGAAGCGGCTCTGGAAGGTCTGCAGCCACTGTCCATCGGACAGCCCAAGTGACTGGGACAGCAGTCGGGCCGTTTCTCCACACTGGGCCTCGTAGGGGTCCCCCAGGGCAGAGGACCGTTTGGGCAGTCCATGGAAAGAGACAAGAAGGCGATCCGGCTCCCCCTCCTTCTGCCAGAAGCTGCGGATACTCCTTGCAATGGCACCGATATAGAGTGGATGGCTGTGCCAGTCGTGTACAAAGCGCAGTTCGGGAACATCGCGCCATTTTCCCACCACCCTGGTTATGGCATCAAAGGTGGATGCGGTAGTCGCTGCCGCATACTGGGGATACAGGGGAACGGCGAGAATTTTTCTGCATCCGCTGCTCCGGAATGCCTCCATGGCATCGGGGATGGAGGGCTGTCCATAGCGCATGGCCAGTCTTACCTGGTAGCGGCCGGGAGACTCAGACTCAAGGCACTCCTGGATTCCGCTGGCCAGGCGCTGGCTGTGAACCATCAGGGGAGAACCCTCCGGAAGCCAGATGCGGGAGTAGGCCCGCGCCGATCGGGGTGGCCGGGACAGCAGAACCGGACCGTTCAGGATTGGCCACCAGAGCAGGAAGGGGAGTTCGACCACCCGCCGGTCGCTCAGAAATTCCCGCAGGTAACGGCGCAGGGCACTGCTGGTGGGAGCATCCGGCGTGCCGAGATTGACTAGCAGAATTCCTATCAGGACCCGTCCTCCAGCAGCAGGCAGACCGGGGCGTGGTCGGAGGGACGCTCGGCTGCCCGGGTTTCACGGTCAATCGAGACGTTGCAGACCCGCGGAAGGAGGGTGCTGCAGGCCAGAATAAGATCAATCCGCAGGCCCTGGTCCCGGCGGAAACGTCCTGCCCGGTAATCCCACCAGCTCCATGCCCGGGTGTCCGGGTACTGCTGGCGGAAAACATCGTGAAGCCCTAGGGACTGGATGCCCTGGAGGGCTTGGCGTTCCGCCGGGGAGCAGAGTACATCTTCTCCCCACGCTTCCGGGTCGTACACGTCCCGTCCATCCGGAGCTATGTTGAAATCACCGAGCAGGACCAGCGCCGGCCAGCGTGCCAGCTCTTCCTCCACATGCGTGTGCAGGCGTTCAAGCCAGCGCAGTTTGTAGGCATATTTTTCGCTGTCGAGAGACTGCCCGTTGGGTACATAGACGTTCAGGACCCGGATGTCGCCGAAGGTCGCGCTGCAGAGGCGTGCCTGGGCGTCACCTTCCACAGACCAGCCCGTCTGGACGGCAACGGCGGGCTCGCGGCTCAGAATGGCAACTCCGTTGTAGGCCGGCTGGCCATGGAAAATACTGTGATACCCGGCTTCCAGCAGCTGGCCGGCTGGAAAGTGCGCATCTTCCAGTTTGGTTTCCTGAAGGCAGAGCACGTCCGGCTGCCAGGCCTCAAGCCAGCCGGTTACCTGGGGCAGCCGGACTTTTAGCGAATTGACGTTCCACGTGGCGATTTTCATGCTGGTCCGGCCCTAGGCGGGCACGGTCTCGGCAACACTGGCACGGTGACCCATCTGCTGGTACCACTGGTGCAGGTCCTGATAGGGAACAAGAAATTCTGGCGCCCGGAGATCCACGTATCCGATGGCGGCAATGGTGGAAATCTGGGCCAGGTCCAGGACCAGGGCATCGTGGGCTCCAGGCCATTTCCGGATCTCCTGCTGCAGGAAGGCCAGGGCCGTCATAACCTTGCTACGCATTTTCTCAAGGATCATGCCATCCTGGCATTCGCCGTTGCGGCGGTGTTCCATGACCCATGCGACCGTGCTGTCCATGATGCCGTCCGCCAGTGCCTCCAGGCGCAGGCAGGACAGTTTCTCGCGGGGATCTGCTGGCAGGATGGCCGGTTCAGGGTGGAGCAGCTCCAGATACTGGATGATGACAGTGGAATCGAAAATGGCTTCTCCCGCACTGTCGACCAGCACCGGGATTTTTCCCAGGGGATTGTACTGGCTGGCCGGATGGTCCTGGGCACGCAGGTCGACCCACTCCACTTCGCAGGCCAGGCCTTTTTCCCTGATGGCAATACGGATTTTCCGGGCGTAGGGGCTGGTAGCAGTGGCATAGAGGCGCATGGCATTCTCCAGGCTAGGATCGCAAAAGCTTTCTGCTATCATGACGAAAGCCCGGCAATAAGCCAAGCCCGGAACAGTGGGAACACGGGAGCCATGAACTACCAGCACCAGTATCACGCGGGAAATGCGCCGGACTGCTTCAAGCACCTGTCCCTAGTGCTTGCCTTGCAGCATCTGCTGCGCAAGGATGCCCCGCTATTCTACCTGGACACCCATGCGGGGGCAGGAAAGTATGCCCTGCAGGCTGGAGGTGAGCATGAATCGGGAATTTCCAGACTCTGGAGCCGGCGCAGGGAACTTGGTGCCCTGCGTCCCTGGCTGGATCTGCTCTCCGGAGGCGCTGTGGATGGCCACCTTGCACAGTATCCGGGATCGCCGCTCCTGGCAGCCCGCCTTTTGCGTCCGGAGGACCATCTGGTGGTCTGTGAGTCGCAGGCGGTCCCCTGGAGATCCCTGCGGGAAGAATTGCAGGGGAGATCTCGGACCAGTGTGCTGCAGGAGGATGGTTATGGATGCCTCCATGCCCATCTCCCTCCAGTGGAAGGCAGGGGCCTGGTACTTCTGGATCCGCCCTATGAGGCCCCGGACGAATGGGAGCGCCTGGGGGACGCTCTGGTCACCGCGCAGCGCCGTTGGCCCCAGGGGGTTTTCCTGGTCTGGTACCCTGTCAAAATCCGGGGAAGAATCACACGCCTCTGGCAGGCCCTGCGCCCCCATTTTGGCTTTGAGATAGTGGAGCTGCTCCAGGCACCGGAAGAAGGCCGTGACCGCCTCATTGGTTCAGGCCTGCTGATGGTCCGTCCCCCATGGGGCCTCCGGGAGCAGCTTGCCGCAGCACTCAGCCAGATGGGACCAGAGCTTTCGGAACCGGATGGACGGGGATTTTGGTCTCTCCGGATGGCTGCTTTCCCCAAACTGGCCGCCACAGACCCTGCCTTCCATGGCCAGCAGCGTCTGGGGGGGAAAACGGTTCCGGACACAAGGAAAAAGGGAAGATCATGACAGCGTTACCCTCTGCAGAAGGAATCCGCAGGCTGTTTTTCTACGGCGGGCCTGCGGCCCGCCTGATGGAAGCCATGGAAAACAGCCCGGAAAATGCTCTTAGTGTTCAGGTGCTCTACCACCTTGCCCTGCGCCATGGCGTGCTCAGTCCCAGTATTGCCGCGGAAGGGCTGACAATGCTGCCGGAGACTTCGGTCGATGCCCTGGCCGGACGCCAGCTGCTGGAAAAGCTGCAGGCGCAGGGAGAATTTCTGGCTGTCCGGGTAGTGCGCTAGATGCGGCTGTACAGCTGGAACGTCAACGGCTGGCGCTCGGCTCTGCGCCAGGGGCTGCGGGAATGGGTAGCGGGTACCCGTCCGGATGTTCTCTGCCTCCAGGAAACCCGCGTGAGTCCCGGCCGGCTGGCGGAACCAGAACGCTCCCTTTCCGGGTATGAGGGGGACTGGGCAGTTTCCGAGCGCCCCGGGTATAGTGGTGTTGCCACCTTCAGCCGGGAGCCCTGTACCCTGGTCCAGGCTGGTCTGGGGGTTCCGGCGTTCGACCGCGAAGGACGGGTTCTGGTCCACGACTGCGGAGATTTCGATCTCTATAACGTATATTTCCCCAATGGGAAAAAAGATCCGGAACGGCTGCAGTACAAGCTGGATTTTTATGCGTCCTTCCTTGAACATGTTAATGGCAGGGTGGGTGCAGGACGCAGGGTCATTTTCTGTGGGGATGTGAACACGGCACATCATCCGATAGATCTGGCCCGTCCGGCGGAAAACGTGCGGATTTCCGGGTTTCTTCCCGAAGAGCGGGCCTGGCTGGACCGCTGGGAGGAAGCCGGATGGGTTGATGTTTTCCGGTATCTGCACCCCAATGTACAGACCTATTCCTGGTGGAGCCGCCGAACGGCAGCCCGGGAGCGCAATGTTGGATGGCGGCTGGACTATTTCTGGGTTCATGCCAGCTTCCTCGACCGGGTGCGGGGAAGTGGCATTGCGACAGAAGTGACGGGTTCTGACCACTGTCCCGTCTGGCTGGAGATTGCATGAACATGCACTGGTCCACTTACTGTGCTGCCGCGCAGGGCCTGCACACTGTTGGCGATCTGTGGCGCTATGGCCATAGCCGGTTTGCCGCTGCCGGACTTGACTGCTCACAGGGCTACCAGAATCCCCGGGATGAGGCCGCGGTTCTGGTTGCAAGGACGCTGTCCCTCGAGCCGGAGGACCTCGGAAACTGTCTTCCGGCCCGGCTCACGGCTTCCGAGGTGGAAAAGGTGCTGCGTGCCTTTTACCAGAGGGAAATTCTCCGCCGTCCTGCCGCCTACGTTCTGGGTGAGGCCTGGTTTGCCGGGAAACGGTTTGCCGTTGATGAGCGCGTACTGATCCCCAGAAGCCTGCTGGAACCTTTTATTGAAGAAGGCTTTTCTCCCTGGGTGGATATTGGCCGCATATCCCGGATTCTGGAAATTGGAACCGGATCCGGGTGCATGGCTGTTGCCCTTGCATCTCGGTTTCCTGGAGCTGTGGTAGACGCCGTGGACATTTCTTCCGATGCACTGGCCCTGGCAGCAGAAAATATCCGCCGCCATGGACTTGAGGACCGGGTCCATCTCCTGCAGTCCGATCTTTTCTCGGCATTGTCTGGCCAGAAATACGATCTTCTGGTCAGCAATCCTCCCTATGTGGACGCAGATGCCATGGCGGACCTGCCACCAGAGTACCGTCATGAACCCCGTCTTGCACTTGCGGCTGGGGAGGACGGTCTTTCCTGCCTTCTGCCGCTCCTGGATCAGGCCCCAGCCCATCTTGAACCCCACGGGGTGATGGTTGTGGAAACCGGGGATGCCGAACGGGCACTCATGGACCGTTTTCCGGATCTTCCGCTTGTATGGCTTGACCATCCGGCAGGGGGGTCTGGGGTATTTGTCTATCTTGGTGAAGGCTAGCGTTCCCGGGGGATTCCCTGCCAAGCAGGAGACATAGTATGGCCCTCAGGGCATGGGAACAGAGGGCGGGTTCCGGGTGCAGTATATACAGGGTCCAGAA
This sequence comes from Acidithiobacillus sp., assembly GCA_027365525.1. Taxonomy (GTDB): domain Bacteria; phylum Pseudomonadota; class Gammaproteobacteria; order Acidithiobacillales; family Acidithiobacillaceae; genus Igneacidithiobacillus. The sequence continues at coordinate 42,561 of DAHXMJ010000020.1, read as the reverse complement.
CAGTCCGCTGGGGGGATCCAGCCGCAGGGAGGCAAGTGGCCAGCGGACTTTGTCTAGGGCCTCGACAGAAGCAAAACCCACGCCCAGACCGGCCGCTACAGCATCCCGCAGTGCCTCGATCCCTGTGACTTCCACCGAGCAGGACGGCTCCAGTCCAGCAGCCTGAAGCGTCTGCTCTACCCGCCTGCGGATCCCTGAGCTGGCTTCACGCCAGACGATGGGTTCCCGCAGTACCTCGTCCCAGCTGACCGACTGGCGACCTTCCCGCATCCATGGATGGCTCATCGGAAAAATAGCTACGATTTCATCCTCCCGCCAGGCGGTCTGCCGCATGTAGGGAGGAAGACGTGTGGCGGGTATGGCCTCTTCGGTAAACACCAGGTCCCAGGAATGCCAGGCAATGGCAGACAGGTCAAGGCTGCCGGTCCTGATCTGCAGGTGCACTCCCGGATAGCTTCGGCGGAACTGGGCCAGATGTTCCATGAGGAAATAGTTGGCAACCGTACTGCTGGCCATAATCCTTATCTGCCCTTCCTGCAGGTTGCGGTGCCGTCCTGCCCACGCCTCCACCTGCTGGAGATCCTCTTGGAGGCGGCGGATGAGGGGGACCAGGGACTCCCCGGCCGCCGTCAGGCGGATACCCCTGCCAGCACGAAGATAGAGGGTTTCACCGATCGTCACCTGCAGGCTGCGCAGGCGTTCGGATACGGCCGGCTGGCTGCGGTTGAGGGTTTGGGTCGCGCCGCCCACACTTCCGGCCTCGGCTACGGCAAGAAATGCCAGAAGATCCTCGGTATGAATTTTCATCGGAAATCCAGATGAATTATAATCAATAAATCTATTATATAAATATAATAGAATGGGATAGAGTTTTCCATCTGACCAGGGTCTGATGGAGTTGTACTTGTCCGAAGTAGCGTCCGGTTCTGCTTCTTCCCGCGCCCGCCTGTTTCCACTTTTCGCGGGAGTAGGGCTGGCCCTTGCCCTCGGTTCATTTGAGGGCGCGTCGGTCCAGGGAATCTTTCCCTATCTTGCCGGGGGACTGTCCACCAGCAGCGACCACGCCCTGTGGTCTCTTACCTACTTTATTGTGCACTGGTCTCTTGGGATCAGCCTGATGCCCTGGACCACGGCCCGCTATGGTCCTAGGCGCGTTTTTCTGGCGGCAGCAGCCGTAGCGGCAGCCGGATCGGCCATCAGTGCCTTCACGGATAACTGGTGGATCATGCTGGCTTCGCGGGGAATGCAGGGGATTGCGGCCGGCCTGCTGGTCCCCCTCAGCCAGAGCGTTTTCCTGCGCCATTCTCCCAGGTCCAGGCATGGGCTGGTCACCATTTTCTGGAGCAACGCCATGCTGGTCCCCTTCTTTGTGGGACCAGCCATTGGAGGATGGCTGTCCACCGGACCTGGGTACCGCTGGATCTTTTGGCTTGCTCTTCCCCTCTGGATCCTGGCGGCCAGATTGGGTGGCCAGGGAATCCCGGAGGAAGTGAGCCGTCCGCTTCCCCCCCCCCCTTTCGATTTCCCCGGCTTTGTTCTGCTCTACACAGGGCTGATGGCCCTGCAGATCACCCTAGACCAGGGGGAAAACTATGGCTGGCTGGATTCCGGTTTCATTCTGCGGAGCAGTCTTCTTGCCCTGATTTCCCTGCTCATTTTTGTCTGGTGGGAAGGCGTCTGCAGTCATCCCCTCCTGCATTTCCACTATCTGCTGAAACGCAACTACTGGCTGGGCCTTCTCCTGCTATGCCTCGGGTGGGCCCTTTTTATGGGCTGGGCTTCGGTCCTTCCCCTATGGGCAGAACAGAATCTTGGCTACAACGGCCTCTGGGGAAGCATGATTCTCATGCCCATCGGGCTGGGGGCGATTCCCCTGTCCACACTGATGGACCGTCTTCAGGGCCTTGTGGGGCTACGGCGCCTTGTGAGTCTGTGCTTCCTCCTTTTTGCGTTTGCGTATGGGACTGCCTATCTGGGTCCCGGCATGGGGTTACAGGATCTTTTTCTGCCGATGCTATTCATTGGTCTGGGGGCTGGAATGCTTTTTGTGCCCCTAACACTGATCATTCTGGCTGGAATCCCTGCAGAAAACATTCCCCGGGCAGCAACCACCAGCAACTTCATTCGCGTATTCAGTGCAAATATAGGAGTAAGCCTTCTGAGCGTGTACTGGGCCCGTGGTACCGAGGTGGCTGCAAGCCAGCTGCGCGGGGAACTCCCGCTGTCTGGGTCCCAGGGCGCCCTGCCTGTCTGGATGCTGGCACACCGGCTCGGCGCCGAAGCCGCTTCTCTCAGCCTGGACAGCCTGTTCCGGATCTCCATGTGGCTCGCTCTGGCTGCTGCCCTGGCCGCCTATTTCCTTCTGCTTCCCCCAGCCGGTCTCCGCTCTCCGCATGGCCCGGAAAGCTATGTGGAAGAGGAAGAACTGGCGAGCCTTCCAGCCAGCGCAGAGGCCGTGCCGGGTGCCAGGGAAATCTCCTACCGGGGCCCCGGAATTTCTGTCCTTGCTGTTTCAGGGAGTCTGTCCAGCAGCATTGGACGGAATGAGGTGCCTTCATGATCCGCCCCGCAGAGATGCACGAAAAGGTATCGGGATCCGGTAGATATTTGGGGACCGGACAGGGAAGGCGCTGGCGCTTTGGGCCGGCAGGTCAGGGATGCCCCTGCCGTTAGAAGGCCGCTTGCGGTACACTCCGGGAAAGTATGTTTTTGCCTAGGGTCTCCCGTGAAAAATTTTGTTGCTGAACCCCTCTGGCAGGCACTGCAGGAACTCCACCAGCAGGGCATCCTGCCGCAGCTTCCCGCTCACCTGGAACTGGACCGTCCCAAGCAGCAGGCCTTTGGCCATCTGGCGAGCAATGTCGCCCTGCTCCTTTCAAAGTCATCAGGCAAGCGGCCGCGGGAGCTTGCCGAGGCTATTGCCGGCGCGCTTCCTTCCTCACCGTGGATTGAAAAATGCGAGCTGGCCGGTCCGGGATTCCTCAATTTTTTCCTGCGGCCCGCAGCTTTTCAGGCAGCGGTAGCCACCGTGCATGCTGAAGGCGAGCGTTATGGGTCCATGGATATGGGCCGGGGTGAGCGAATCCACCTGGAGTTTGTCTCCGCCAATCCTACAGGTCCCCTCCATGTGGGGCATGGCCGTGGCGCCGCCTACGGCGCAAGTCTGGCAAATATCCTGCGTTTCTGTGGCTACGAGGTATTCTGCGAATATTATGTCAACGATGCCGGGCGCCAGATGGATATCCTGGCAGCCAGCGTTTTCCTCCGCTATCTTGAGGTGGCCGGACAGGCACTGCCCTGGCCCTTTCCCAAGAGTGCCTACCAGGGAGAATATGTACGGGACATTGCCGCACGTTTTCATGAAACGGCGGGTGACGTTCTTCTGCACGCCGGGGAGGCACTGCCGGCTCTGGACGGCATGGAAGATGGCGACCGGATGGTCGATGTCCTGATCGCCCATCTCAAGCTCCGGCTGGGAGCGGAAACCTACAGCCGGCTGCATGCCGCCGGCCTGGAAGAAATCTTGGCCGATATCCGTGACGACCTCGCCGGTTTTGGTGTCCATTATGATAACTGGTATCCGGAACGGAGTCTGATGCAGGGTGGAGCCGTGGAAAGTGCCATTGCCCGTCTGGTGGAGGGGGGGTACACCTATTCCAGCGGGGGCGCCCTCTGGTTCCGCTCCACGGAATTTGGTGACGACAAGGACCGGGTGCTGCGCCGGGAAAATGGTGCCTATACCTATTTTGCCTCAGATGTTGCCTATCACTGGGAGAAATTCCAGCGGGGATTTGGAAAAATGGTCGACATGTGGGGAGCGGACCACCATGGCTACATCCCGAGAGTCCGGGCATCACTGCAGGCGCTGGGCCAGGAGGACAGCGCGCTGGAGGTGCTGCTGGTACAGTTTGCCATTCTGTACCGGGGAGAAGAAAAAATCTCCATGTCCACGCGCGCGGGAGAATTTGTGACCCTACGCCAGCTCCGCGAAGAGGTTGGCAATGATGCCGCACGGTTTTTTTATGTGCTTCGCCGGGCCGACCAGCACCTCGATTTTGATCTGGAACTGGCAACCCGGCACTCGGAGGAAAATCCCGTATTTTACGTCCAGTATGCCCACGCACGTGTCCATTCCCTGTGGCGCCAGGCAGGGGAACGGGGACTTTCCGTGCCGGACGGGGCAGGACTTCCTGCCCTCAGAACCCTTGAGGATCCCCGCGAATTCGTGCTTGCCGACCTGCTGTGGCGCTTCCCCGAGCAGGTGGAGAGCGCGGCACGCGAACGGGAACCGCACCAGATTGCCTTCTATCTCAAGGAGCTGGCCGCCAGTTTTCATACCTACTACAATGCCACCCGTATCCTGGTAGAGGATGAGGACGTCCGGCTGGACCGTCTCGCGCTCTGCCGTGCCGTTGCCCGGACCCTGGCCAACGGTCTGGCGCTTCTTGGGGTGACCGCACCCGAGCAGATGTAGCCTGCCGGGATGGGAGAGGCCGATGCGGGACTATAAGGGGCATACCAGCCGCCCACCGCACGGGGCGGATCCAGACTTCCCTCCTGTGGTAGCAGGAAGGCGGCTTCCCCCTCCCCATCATCCGCGGGAAGAGGAATCTGAGACAGACCCTCCAATGTCTCCGCCCCGCCGGCGTGGCCATTTTTGGCTTTGGTTTCTTCTTTTCCTGTTCTGCATGATCAGCGCCGGAATCTGGTGGCTGGTGGCCAGCCTCCCAATCGGGAGCCGCCTTGCTGGGGTGTTTCCGGCCAGTTCCGTAGAAAAGGCGGTCCGCAGCAGGATCCATGCGCAAGCCACCAGGGTGACCCCCGTACCGGGGAGCACACCTGCGGTTTCCCAGGCGGCGGCGCCTCCCGCGGCGGTCCTCCTCTCAGGCAACACCTTCACGCAGATTCCAGCACTGAAAGCCCCGACGGTATCCGCCCGCCAAGATATCGACTTCAATTTTTACCGGATTCTTCCAGCCATGAAAGTGGATGTGCCTGCCGACATTCTGGGCAGCGGGCCCGGGATTCCAGAGTCTGCCGCAATGCAGAGCAGCAATGCCGTACCACCCCAGCCCGTCACCATCCAGGTGGGAGCGTTTAGCAACCTGGCAGGCGCCAGGGTTCTCCAGGAGCGCCTTGCACTGATGGGCATCCGCGCCGATCTCCAGAAAATCCTGGGGAGCAGCGGGCAGACGTACTATCGCGTCCGTACGCAAAGCTATGCCTCTCTTGCGGATGCACAGCCAGCGCTGGCCAAAATCCGGGGCCTCGGGGTTACCCCGATTCTCCAGGGGAGCGGTGGAGGGTCAGGTATGGCGGCTACTGGTTCAGGGACGGTTCCAGTGCCCTGATGGCTTCCCTTGCCGTGCTGGTTCCGCGGATTACCTCCCGCAGGCCGGGAAGATAGTGGTTGCAGGTTTCCACCGCATGCAGCAGGTAGACCTGCAGAAGTTCCGGGCTGATCTGGCGGGCCGGCACCTGGATACTGCTTTTGCAGTTGATTTCCACGTCATCCCAGTCCAGCTCAAAATTTCCGAGAGGGAGGCCATAATTGGCCCGTGTCAGAAATTCCGCTAGGGCCGCCATATGTTGCGGGTCAATTTCCAGACCCTGGGGACGCACGTAAAAAAGTACCCGCTCCAGTTCTGAATGGATGTGGCAGAACACATCCAGGGTGCCATTGGGTACGGCTACCGCGCATGTGACGACCGGATAGTCCTGCAGGGTTTTGGCGTTCCAGCCAAGCTGCCTGAAGAGGGTCTGGACGGCCTCCAGATGCGTCATGTGCGGTCTCCTTCTCGTAGGATTTGCAGGGCTCCCGCAATGCGCAGGAAGTCGGGAACATCCAGGGTTTCAGCCCGTCCCTGGGGATCAATGTCCAAGGACCTAAGCATATCGCCATTAAGGGTCCCCTTGAAGTTGTTGGCCAAGGTTTTCCGCCGTTGCGCAAAGGCCATGGAGACACCTTTGGCGAAATCATCTTTCAGGAGATCCGGAACCAGGGGTTCTGCATGGGGTTTCAGCCGGAGAAAGGCGGAATCCACCTTGGGGATGGGGAAGAAATTTCCGGGTGCGACCGGGAACAGGCTTTCTGCCTCGCAGGCGGCCTGGACCATGACCGAGAGCCGGCCATAGCTGCTGGTCCCCGGGCGGGCCACAATTCGGTCCACCACTTCCTTCTGCAGCATGAAGTGCATGTCCGCGATCCGTTCCCGCCAGTCCAGCAGGTGGAACAGCAGGGGGGTTGAGATATTGTAGGGCAGATTGCCGACGACGCGCAGCACACGCCCTGCAGAGTCGGCCAGATCTCCGAAATTGACCTGCAGGGCATCGGAGGACAGGATTTCCAGCCGCGTTTCCGGGGCCAGGGCACGCAGGACTGGGATCATGTCCCGGTCCAGCTCAATCACCTGCAGGGGCCACGGGGATTCTGCGAGTTGTTCCAGCAGGGCACGGGTCAGAGCCCCTAGACCGGGCCCGATTTCCACCAGGGCGTCTTCTGGACGCGGAGCGACTGCCGCAACGATCCGCCGGACAATGCCTGGCTGTACGAGAAAATTCTGTCCAAAACGTTTCTTCGGGGTAGGCAGATGGCCTGCTTGCATTTCGCACCATTCTTTGTGTTATATTGATCCAGTCATTGCAGCTTGTCAGTGGCTGTCAAACAGCGGGAAGTCTATGCACCTTGTGCTGCGTCTCGATGTCAGTGGCCGTCCCATGGCGTGGGAAACCTGGGAAGAGGCTGCTGCCCACTATGTTCGCGGAAATGTGGCCTGGACCCTGGGCACCCCCTTTTTTACCGCTCATGGCGGAACTTCCCGGAAAAGTGGCGATATTTCCCTTCTGGATATTCACCCCGTCATTGCCGTACGGGGACGGCATCTCGGGAAGACGCGCCCCCCCGCCCTCAGCAACCAGACTCTTTTCCACCGTGACCGCCATCTTTGCATGTACTGCGGGGGCCACTTCCCCCAGCGTGAACTCACCCGTGACCATATCATCCCTCTTTCCCGCCGTGGAAGGGATATATGGACCAATGTGGTGACGGCATGCCGGTCCTGCAACAGCCGGAAAGACAACCGTACTCCAGAAGAGGCCGGGATGCCTCTTCTGGCCATCCCGTTTACTCCCACCTGGGCCGAGTATCTGCTGCTTAGCAACCGGAGGATCCTGGCGGACCAGATGGAGTTCCTCATAGCCCAGGTTCCCGAGGACCGGCAGCACGTTTTCTGACCCGCCCATGTTGTGCCCGCAGTTCAGCTACGCTGGCGGTTGCGCACAATTTCTGCGGCCGCGCGGACAGCGTGTAGCAGGCTGTACGGAGCCACCCTTCCTGTGCCGGCGAGATCCAGCGCGGTTCCGTGATCTACGCTGGTCCGGACCAGCGGAAGCCCCAGGGTAATGTTTACGGCTTCTCCAAATGCATGGTACTTCAGCACGGGAAGGCCCTGGTCATGGTACATGGCAAGTACGGCGTCGGCATCTTCCAGCATGTGCGGGGTAAAAAGTGTGTCGGCCGGCCAGGGTCCGCTGAGGCGCAGACCTTCCCGGCGAAGCCTTTCTACCACCGGGAGGATGATGTCCACATCCTCGCGGCCCAGATGCCCTCCCTCGCCTGCGTGGGGATTAAGTCCTGCAACAAGGATCCTCGGATCATCAATCGCAAAATCCCGGCGCAGGCCATATTCCAGAAGGCGCAGCGTGCACTCAAGTGATTCTGGGGTGATGGCGGCAGGTACCGCCGACAGGGGAAGGTGGGTGGTTGCCAGGGCGACGCGGAGCCCCCGCCCCGCCAGCAGCATGACCACCCGTTCTGTCCCGCAGCGTTCTGCAAGATATTCTGTATGTCCGCTGAAGGGAAAGCCTGCCTCGTTTATGATCCCCTTGTGCACGGGAGCCGTCACCAGTGCATCCGCCAGACCTGCCTGCAGGAGTGCGGTGGCATAGTCCAGACTCCGGAGGACGGAAGCACTGTTCCTTGGATCTAGCTTCCCCGTCCTGCAGGGTTCCGCCAGCGGGATATCCAGGACTGCCAGATGTCCTTTGGGTGTCAGGGGCCAGGGCGAAGCGGGTTCCCATGCTTCAAGAACAACCGGAAGGCCCAAATTTACGGCCCGCCGGCGCAGGCAGTCCATACTGCCGACCAGCACTGGCGGAAACGGCAGCGGATGTTCTGCAAGGGCGAGGCAGATGTCCGGGCCGATTCCGGCGGGTTCTCCCACGCTAACCAGCAGACGTACCTGGCTGTTCATGGCTCTCCTGGAGAAGGCAGAATTTCCACGACTCCTTCCGGTCCCTCGGAGCGTTGTGGCAGACGGAGGATGCGGACATGCAGGAACCTGTCGCGGATATCAATCGTGAGACAGTCTCCTACCCGGACATCGCTGCCAGCTCTGGCCGTCCGTCCGTTGACCTGTACGCAGCCAGCCATGCAGATTTCCTTGGCAACACTGCGCCGCCGAATCAGTCTGGACAGCTTCAGGAACAGGTCCAGACGCTGTCCCTGCCGTTCTTCTTCAGCCACCATCGCCGCGCTGCTGCTGTAGAATGTCGGTAAAGGCATCTTCCAGCCGGGGCTCCTGGAGATGGAGATCAATGATGTTGGCAGGCAGTTCCTGCAGGGTTTTCAGGATGCTCCCCAGAGGATGGGTGTCGGAGGATACCCGGAAGACCCGGACGCCCTCGCTGGCACCGAGCAGCAGGTCTGTCAGTCTTTCTGGCAGACCATCTGGATCCCGGTCAAAAGTGACGGTAAGGATCCGCTGTCTGCTGCCACGGTGCAGAATCGCTTCCTTCCGGTCCAGGGCAACTACCCTTCCGTTCTGGAGTATGGCAATGCGGTCACAGAGCTCCTCGGCTTCTTCCAGATAATGCGTGGTCAGGATTACGGTATGTCCTGCGGCATTGTACCTTCGGATGAAGCGCCAGAGGCCCTGGCGCAGCTCCACGTCAACGCCGGCTGTAGGTTCATCCAGCACTATGATGGGAGGTCTGTGAACCAGGGCCTGGGCAATGAGAACCCTGCGTTTCATGCCTCCGGACAGTGCCCGCAGGTTGATGTCTGCCTTGCTGGCAAGATCCATTTCCGCCATGAGCTCATCAATCCAGTCATCGTTGTGTCGCAGGCCAAAATAGCCAGACTGCCAGCGGAGAAATTCCCGGACTGTGAAAAAGGGATCATAGGCCAGTTCCTGGGGGACTACTCCAAGAAGCTGGCGGCTGCGGCGGTAGTCCCTTTCCACATCAAAGCCGAATACTTCGGCTGTTCCGCTGCTGCGCCGGACAACGCCTGAAAGAATGTTGATGAGGGTGGATTTCCCTGCTCCATTGGGACCCAGAAGACCGAAAAATTCTCCCGGCTGGACGTCCAGGTCGATCCCTGCAAGGGCAAGGTGACCGCTGGCATAGGTCTTTCGCAACCCCCGGATATGGATGGCCGGTATTTCAGGCATTGCTGTTTGCCGCAGCCCAGAGACCGCCCAGACCGTACAGGTCGACCAGTTCCTGCAGGGACTGCGGCATGTCGAGAATATCTCCGTCCATCCCCCTTTTCCGCTGCTGCTCCTGCCACTCCAGAAGAAAGGCCAGCGTAGCACTGTCTACCTGCTCTACCCGCAGCAGCGAAAGGTAGTCCCAAGGCTGTCCGAACAGGACTGCACCCGTCCTGCCCAGCACGGCATCAAGATGGGGCAGGGACCAGTTGCCTTCCAGCAGGAGGCCCCGCCGGGTTCCCTGCCGGTCTTCCTTCCACTGCGCAGGACTGCCGCTCATGCCGCCGCCGGAGCCGTGACTTTTTCCCGGAGGGACTTGAGCAGTGCCGGAATACCCTGCTGGCTTGCGATGCTGCCAAAGCTCTGGCGGTAATTCAGGACAAGGCTGACACCGTCTATGTAAACATTGTATATGCGCCACTGCCCATTTTCATCGAGCAGGGCGTATATGACGGGAATGGATTTTCCGTCTGGTTCATAGATCTTCATGTTGACCTGGGCTACCGGAGGATTCTGGGAAATCTGCTGGCTGCCAAGAATCCGTACGGTCTGTCCATGATACCGGTTGAGGGCATTGCTATAGGTTTTTACCAGAAGTTCCTTGAAAAGACTGGAAAATTCCTGCTGCTGTGCCGCTGTCATCTGTCGCCAGTACCGTGCCATCACATACTGGGACATGGTGGTGAAATCGATATGGGGAACGATCGCCTTCTCGACCTGTTTTTTCAGCGCCGGTGTTACCTGTTCTCCGTTTTTTTTCTGGAGAATCTGCAGGACCTGGGTGGTCATGTCCTGAACGACACTGGCGGCTCCAGCGGCGTCCTCTGCCCATGCACCCGGGGTCCAGCCAAGCAGGATTGCGAAACAGGTTATGGCCAATTTTTTCATACGGTTTCTCCTGGGATTTAATGGCCTGCAGAAGTGCCAGAAGCTTTGTTGAAAACCATCTGTCCGATAATCTGGTCAATGTTGACAGCGCCCTGGGTCATGGTAATGGTGGCTCCTGGAGAAAGATCCTGTGGCATCCCTCCAGGCTGGATTGAGATATACTGCTCCCCCAGCAGCCCTTGGGTATAGATGGAGGCACCGGTATCCGCAGGGAGCCGGATCTTTGGCGAAATGCGCATGGTAACCCCGGCCATGAAGGTCTTGGGATTCATCTTGATGTCCGTTACTTCCCCAATCGTGACACCGCCAAGCTTGACCGGGCTGCGTACCTTGAGGCTGCCAACGTTGCTGAAGGTGGCATGCAGCACATATCCGCGGCTGTAGGTGAAGCCTGCAAGATTCCCCACCCGGAGCGCCAGTACCGCCAGGGCGACAATGCCAAGGAGGACAAATATTCCCACCCACCAGTCAATGCTGCGCTGATTCATCTGCCTGTCCCGTCCTCAAAAAAGCAAAGCTGTAAGAATAAAATCCAGCCCAAGTACTGTCAGGGAAGCCATAACGACACTCCGGGTAGTGGCACTGCCTACCCCTTCGGCTGTGGGGTGGGCGGAAAACCCCTGCCAGGTGGCAATCCATGTGACAACAAGCCCGAAACAGACGGCCTTGATGAGCCCGTTTACTATATCTCCATGGAAACTGACATTGGCCTGCATTTGGGCCCAGAACGTCCCTCCATCCACACCAAGAATGGGCACGGACACCAGATAGCCCCCAAAGATGCCCACAAGATCAAAGATGACACAAAGAATGGGTACGGCAAAAATCCCGCCCCACAGGCGTGGCGCCACCACCCAGGCAAGTGGATTGACAGCCATCATTTCCATGGCATCCAGCTGTTCCGTTGCCTTCATCGAGCCGATTTCGGCCGTCAGGGCGGACCCGGCCCGACCGGCAAACAGCAGCGCGGTCAATACAGGTCCCAGCTCGCGCAGAAGCGAGAGGGCGATCAGGGTCCCCAGCGCAGAGGTGGCACCGAAGCGGACTAGGGCATAATAGCCCTGAAAGCCCAGAACCATCCCGGTGAAAAAGGCGGCCACCACCATCAGGGCCAAGGAGAGCACACCGAGCCCGAAAACCTGGCGCAGCCACTGCCGGAAGCTGAAGTCCCGGCGTATGGGAGCGGTAAGGCTGCCGGCCAGAAAGCGTGTGGCCATGCCAATGCGGGGGACGGTTTCCCGGATGGTGCGTCCAATGCTGGGGATCAGGAAATCCTCTTTCATGGATGCTGGTTCTCCCGGCTTCCGGTGTGGATTCCCATGGCTGCGGCAAAGCCTTCTGCGGAAGGGTAATGGAATGGTACCGGTCCATCCGGACGGCCGGACAGAAACTGCTGGGCCAGTGGAGATCCGCTGGCCCTCAATTCGTCCGGTGTGCCTTCCGCAATGATCTTTCCACCTGCAAGAATATAGCCGTAATCGGCAATAGCAAAGGTTTCGTGTACGTCGTGGCTTACCACGATACTGCTGGCGCCCAGGGCATCGTTCAGCCGCCGGACAAGGGTGGCGATGATGCCGATGCTGATGGGATCAAGCCCCGTGAACGGTTCATCGTAAAGGATGAGATGCGGATCCATTACCACTGCGCGGGCCAAGGCTACCCGGCGCGACATGCCGCCAGACAGTTCTGCCGGTGTCAGGCCAGCCGCCCCGCGCAGGCCCACGGCTTCCAGTTTCATCAGTACCAGCTTCCGCACCAGGGATTCGGGCAGCCGGAAATGCCGCCGCAGAGGAAAGGCAACATTCTCAAAAACCGTGAGGTCTGTGAACAGGGCGCTGTGCTGGAAGAGCATCCCCATGCGCTGGCGCAGGCGGTAAAGATCCTGGCGCGCAATGGTGGCCGGATCCAGGCGGTCCACCAGGACCCGGCCGGAGTCCGGATGCAGCCTTCCTGCGACCAGGTTGAGGAGGGTCGTTTTCCCGCCTCCGCTGGCACCCATGACGGAAACGATGGACCCCCGCGGTACACGGAGGCTGACACCATCAAGAACGGCATGGCTGCCACGGGCAAAATGCAGTCCTTCAATCTGGACGAGGTCTACTGTCGACAAAGGCCATCTCCCTAAAGCCTGCGCCGGATTATACGATGTCTGGGCGCGCTGAGGCCAACCGGCGTTTTCCGCAGTGCAAGGTGTGAGAATCCCCTGTCCGCCAGCCAGCAGGGGACCAGAAGCTGGGGACTTGCATCTGTGCAAAAAATCTGTATAGTTGCCGGTCTGTTTCCACGGCACCGAAAGCAGTTACAAGGGGGTCAGGTCCTTAAAAGACTGGTGGCACGGCATGGCCGGTTCCAGCAAGGTAGGGCACAAAAACCAAGTACTGTCTGGGGGTGCACGGGAGCTACTTCTTAACCTTTTTGCTTGTTAGGGGGGGCACCGATGCGCTCATTGGGACATCAAATCGTCGCAGATTTCTATGGTTGTGACAGCAGTACCTTGTCGGATGTTGATTTTGTTACGGATGCCATGCTTGAGGCCGCACGGCGCGCCAACTGCACCATCGTAACCCAGACGTTCCACCACTTTTCTCCGTACGGAGTGAGTGGGGCAGTGATTGTCGCCGAATCCCATCTGGCCATTCATACCTGGCCAGAGTACGGATATGCTGCTGTGGATGTGTTTACCTGTGGAGATGTGATCCAGCCTGAGGATGCCCTGAACTATCTCAGGGAGGCCTTTGGTGCAGCGCAGGTTTCTACCATGGAAATGAGGCGTGGCCAGGTGGAAATGATGGGAGTTCCTGCCCAGGAACTGCGCGTAAAGCCGGTTCTTTGCGCCTGATCTCCTTGTAAAACGCCGGGAGCCCGTATCGTTCGGGCTCTTTTTTTTTCCGCAGAGCCGGGAATGCCCCTCAGCGCCTGCCCGGGTGCCGGCTGCCAAAGCCCTGCTCTTCCCCCCGCAGTAGCCGCACCAGGTTGTTTCGGTGCCGCCATATGATCCATAGGGCCAGGGTGCTGATGAACCCGGGCAGGACTGGGCCCGCAAGCATAATCCAGGCGATGGCTGGCGTAACCAGGGCTGCGGTCAGGGCCGCCACGGAAGAAATCCGGGTCAGGGCGAAGACCAGAAGCCAGATGGCAAGCGTCATGGTTCCAAGCATGGGATCCAGTCCGAGAAGAATCCCCAGGGCCGTGGCGACTCCCTTGCCACCCCGAAAACCGAAATATATCGGGTAAAGATGTCCCAGAAAGGTGGCCAGGCCAACGGCGGCGACGGTCCATTCGTCCAGCCCCACCAGACGTGCTGCGAGGACCGGCAAGAACCCTTTTAGCAGGTCGCCTGCCAGCGTCATGAGAGCCGCCTTTTTTCCTCCAAGCCGCAGGATGTTGGTGGCGCCTGGATTTCCGGAGCCACCCTGACGCGGGTCTGGCAGGCCCATGATTCTGGCTACGGGTATGGCTGTGGCTATGGAACCAAGCAGATAGGCCCCAAAAACCCACAGGACGGGGATCCAGCGGGCTAACGCATGCCGCAGGCCAGCGGCGTGGAGGATGGAAAGGGCCATAAATGCCAGCAGTCAGACAAAAAGGTATCATAGCGCATTCCCGGATCGAGAAAAGACGGTCCACGACTGTACTGGAGCTTGCTGGCGCATGGATATCCTGTTTGTCAGAGAACTGAAGATCGATACCCGTATTGGAATTTATGACTGGGAACGGCAGGTCCGGCAGACGGTCCTGGTGGATCTTGAAATTGCGGGGGATGCGGCCCGCGCTGCCCGGACGGACCGGGTGGAATCTACCATCAACTACCAGAGTGTCTGCCAGCGTCTTGTTGAACATGTAGAGTCTTCCGAGACAGAACTGGTAGAAACCCTGGCAGAAGCAATCGCCCGCATTGTGCTGGACGAATTTGGGGCTTCCTGGGTGCAGGTCACCGTCCACAAGCCTGCAGCCGTGCGGGGAACCCGTGATGTGGGGGTGCGGATCCAGCGCGGTACTCCGGCCACCTGATTTCTTGCATGGGCAGGGTGTTTCTGGGTCTGGGGAGCAATGACAGGGCAGATTTGCTTCTGCCTTGGGCTGTGGGGGTCCTTTGTTCCCGGTTTCACCCTCTTGAGCTGGCCCGTCCCTGGCGGGGGGCGGATGTGCAGGGCCGTGGCGGGGCATATGCCAACTGGGTCTGTGCTTTCCATGATGGGGGTGGCCTCGCAGAGCTCCAGAAGTGGTGCAGGCAGTTGGAGTACGATGGGGGAAGCCGCACGGAATCGCGGGTACCTCTTGATCTGGATATTCTTTTCCACGAGGCCAGCGGCGCGTGGCACCGTCAGGCCCTGGAGCCTTACTGGCTGGCTGGTCTCGCAGAGCTGGCACCGGGTCTGATGCCGCAGGGCGGGAAGAGCCTGTCCGAACTGTGGGTTTCCTGCCAGAAGCCCGCAGAACTCAGGCCTTGGCAGCCAGAATTTTGCCAGTCAGATCGTGCTCAGCGGTGCCCGTTATCTGCACCTTGAGACGTTGCCCCGGCTGGATTCCCGGGGCCGCCGGAACCAGGATCCAGCCATCGATTTCCGGCGCCTCGGCAGCAGACCGCGTAAAAAGGGTGCCATTTTCGACAGCATCAACAATGACGACCTCTTCCTTTCCCTTCCGGCGCGCGAGCCTGTCTGCACTGATCTCCGCCTGCAGGGCCATTAGCTGCGCCCGCCGTTCTTCCTTCACCTCTTCGGAAACGGGGTTGGGAAGGCTGTTGGCTTCGGCGCCCTCGACCGCGGAATAGGCAAAGCACCCTACGCGATCTAGTTCAGCCGCGCGCAGAAAATCCAGGAGATCACGGAAATCAGCATCGGTTTCCCCAGGAAAACCGACAATGAACGTGCTGCGTAGGACCAGCCCTGGCACCGCGCGCCGCCAGGCCAACAGGCGCTCAAGAGTTTTCTCCGTGGCAGCAGGGCGTCGCATCGCCTTGAGAATCTTGGCGCTGCCATGCTGCAGGGGAATATCGAGATAGGGGAGAATCCTTCCTTCGGCCATCAGCGGTATCAGGTCATCCACATGGGGGTAGGGGTAGATGTAGTGGAGCCTGATCCAGGCACCCAGACTGCCAAGGGCCATGCAGAGGTCGGTGATGCGCGTCCTGATGGGGCGACCCCGGTAAAAGCCCGTACGGTACCGCTGATCCACCCCGTAGGCGCCAGTATCCTGCGAGATGACCAGCAGCTCCCGGCAGCCGCCAGCCACAAGGGCTTCGGCTTCCTGGAGAATGGCGTCCGGGCTGCGGCTCTGCAGCCTGCCACGCATGTCTGGGATAACGCAGAAACTGCAGGACTGGTTGCACCCTTCGGAGATCTTGAGGTAGGCGTAGTGGGGAGGGGTCAGCCGGAGCCCCTGCGGAGGGACCAGGTCCATATGGGGATCGTGGACAGGAGGGAGCGACGCATGGACCGCTTCCAGAAGTGCGGCATTCTGGTTGGGCCCGGTAACGGCCAGAACTTTTGGCTGGAGTAAGCGGATGAAGTCCCCGCCTTCCCTGGCTCCCAGGCAGCCGGTGACCACAACTTTCCCGTTTTCGTCCAAGGCTTCGGCAATGGCATCCAGAGACTCTTCCACAGCCGCATCAATGAAGCCACAGGTGTTTACCACCACCAGGTCAGCCTCGGCGTAGTCTCCGACAAAAACATACCCTTCCGCGCGAAGCTGGGTAAGCATGCGTTCCGTGTCCGATGTGGCCTTGGGGCAGCCCAGGCTGACAAAGCCCACGGTGGGCGGGCGGTTTTTTCCCTGGGCGCTCAAAACGTGTTGCTCACGCTCGCGACTCCCGGGACGGCACCGACGATTTTCTCCACCACCTGCTGGAGATCGAGAACGGCATTTGGACAGCCTGCGCAGGCACCCTTCATGCGGACTTGGATATTCCGGCCCTCTATGCCTACCATCTCGATGTCACCCCCATCCCGGCTGAGGATCCGGCGTACGGTTCCGATAGCCTCGGCTACGGCGGCAGGTTCCGGGAGAGGATCCTGGGGGCCAAATTCTTTCTTCCGTCCGATGGCACGCCTGGCCATGGCTTGGGCATGGGCGATTTTTGCGGCCAGCACCGGATCCCGATCGTCCAGGGCATCCAGCTCTTCTTCACTATAAAACCTGACCGGAGTACGGATTTTGTCCATGAGGATCAGTATAACATGCGGCCGCCATCAACGACGATATTCTGGCCGGTCAGGTACGGTGCATCGAACAGCAGGGTGCAGACCATGCTGGCAATATCTGCAGGCTCGCCACTCCGCTTCAGTGCAGTCCGGTCAAGAATGCTCTGCCGGTCTCCTTCAGCTGGAAGGTCGGTTTCTGCCCAGAGGATGACCCCTGGAGAAATGCTGTTCACCCGGACCTCAGGAGCCATCTCCTTTGCCAGTGCCCGTGTCAGGGCAATCAGGGCCGCCTTGCTGACGCTGTAGGGGAGATAGTTGCGAAGCGGGCGTTCCGCGTAGATGTCGGCGATATGGACAATAGCTCCTTTCCGGCTGCGCAGGACCATTTCTGCGGCCTGGGCCAGATAGAACGGGGCGTGCACATGGATTCCCTCCATGTTCTCCCAGGTCCTGGGCGTGATTTCCGACAGGGGGGTGGACTGGTAGAGGGAGGCATTGTGGACAATGCCATCCAGTCCGCCAAACTGCTCAAGAATCTGGGCTACCAGGTGGCCGGGTACCGCAGGATCCCGGAGGTCCCCTCCAAGAGTTAACACTTCCGTGCCGTACAGTTCCCGCAGATCCCTGGCCAGACTTTCCGCCTCGGCGCCAGAGTGCCTATAATGCAGCGCTATCTTGGCGCCCCGCCCCGCTACCTGGCGGGCAATTTCCGAGCCTACCCGCCGGGCGGCTCCAGTGATCAGCACAATTTTGGCAGGTTCAGGCAAGGGAGAATCCCCGTGAATGGCGGAGGTCCATGTTTTGTAAACCATCCCCCGTCAGGTGGCAAGGTTCGCCTGCCCGTGCCGGATCCGGATGCCCTGGCCCACAGCCGTCTCCTGTGTGGACAGATCCGTGACCGGATTGCGTCGGCGGGTGGTGCCATTGCTTTTTCCGAATACATGGAACTTGCCCTCTATACGCCCGGGCTTGGATATTACATGGCGGGCCAGGAGCGGCTTGGCGCTGGTGGAGACTTTGTTACCGCTCCGGAAATGGGGTCGGTGCTTGGACAGGTTCTTGCCCGCTTTCTGCGGCGGTACGTCGGGCTTTCTGATGGGATTCTGGAAATTGGGCCAGGAAGTGGGCGCCTCGCGCAGCAGATTCGCGGCGGGCTCCCTGGGGTGAGCTACGGATTTCTGGAACGCAGCCCCGATTTTCAGGCGAGGCAGAGGACGCTGCTCCCGGATGTACCACACAGGCAGTCCTGGCCCAGGGACTGGGAGGGGGTTTTTCTTGCCCATGAACTGCTGGATGCCATTCCTTTCCAGACATTTCTGCGGGATGCCGGAGGAGACTGGTGGGAACGTGGTGTCCGGGGGGCGCCAGAAGGGTTTGGATGGGCGCAGCTTCCCCTTGATCCTGCCCTGGCCGCAGTTCTGGAGCCATACTCAGCCTCGTGGCAGCTTCCCTACTGTGGTGAAATCCGACCAATGGCTACAGCCTGGCTTGCATCTGCAGCCGCATCGCTGAAACGGGGAGCGCTGGTCCTGATCGACTATGGCTATGCCGGGCAGGAGTACTATCATCCCCAGCGTTCCATGGGAACGCTTCGCGCCTACTACCGGCACCATGCGCTGGATGGCCCGTTTCTCTGGCCAGGGCTCTGCGACCTGACAGCCCATGTAGATTTTGGTGCCCTGATGCAGGCAGCCCCCGACTTTGGGCTGCGTCCGGCCCTGTTCGTTCCGATGGCAAAATTTCTGGTGGAGAATGGCCTGGCCGAAGTTTACGCGGAGCAGTCCGCAGGCTGTGATCCTTCAGCCCTTATGGCGCTGAACAATGAGGTGAAGCAGCTCACCCTGCCCCAAGAGATGGGAGAAAGTTTCAAGATTCTTGTCCTCGAGAAGGGGGACGTCAGATGACACGGGAAAACCGGGTCGACTGTTCTGCCAGGTAGGCGTCAAACGCCATACAGACGTGGCGGACAAGCAGGCGTCCACGTGGGGTGACCTGGATGGTCTCCGGAGTCAGGGAAATAAGTTCGTTGTGTGCCAGTTTATCGAGTGTGGAAAGACTGCCAGCGAAATAGGTATTGAAGTTGATACCAAACCGGTTCTCGATTTCGGGAATGTCCAGGCAGAAATCGCAGATCAGCCGCGTGATGATTTCCCTGCGAAGAAGATCGTCCCCGCTCAGGCGGAGCCCTCTTTCCAGAGGAAGGTGACCCGCATCAATAGCCGCCCCCCACCTGTCCAGATCCTTGAGATTCTGGCTGTAGGTAGGGCCTACCATGGCAATGGCACTCAGTCCAAAAGCCAGGAGATCGGTTCCGGCATGGGTGGAATAGCCCTGGAAATTCCGGTACAGCTGACCGGATCGCTGGGCAACGGCCAGTTCGTCGTCAGGCAGGGCAAAATGGTCCATGCCAATATAGATATAGCCTGCCGACTGGAGTGTGGCGATACTTTCACTGAGGATCTGGAGTTTTGTTGTGGGGTTTGGGAGGTCCGCAGCAGCAATGCGCTGTTGCGGAGGAAACCGTTCTGGCAGATGGGCATAATTGAAGAGTGAAATCCGGTTGGGGCGCAATTCCAGAATGGTGTCCAGGGTGCGTGAAAAACTCCCGGGTGTCTGGAAAGGTAGCCCATAGATGAGGTCCAGACTTACGGAATGGAAGCCCAGACCCCGCGCTTCGGCGATGACCTCCGCTGAAATCTGAGCGGTCTGTTCGCGGTGTACGGCCTTCTGTACCGCAGGATCAAGATCCTGTACGCCCATGCTGAGGCGGTTCCACCCGTGGGCGCGCAATAGAGCCAAAATCCCGGGTTCCACTGCGCGGGGGTCGACCTCGATACCGTATTCTCCTTCATCTCCGGGAAGGAGGTGGAAATTTCGGGAAATGGATTCCAGCAGGGCGGTCATGTCCGCAGTCCGGAGAAAGGTGGGGGTTCCCCCGCCAAAGTGCATCTGGGTAACCGGACGGCTGCCATCCACGTCACGACGGACCAGTGCCATTTCACGGTCCAGCCGTTGCACATAGGGAGTGCCCCATTCCCGGTGGCGGGTTACCACCTTGTTGCAGGCGCAGTAAAAGCAGAGGTGCTCACAGAAGGGGATGTGGAAGTAGAGAGATAGAGGCCGGGCACTTTCATTGCTGGTCTGCAGTTCCCTGCGCAGATCATCTTCCCCAAATCCGGCATGAAACTGGGGAGCCGTTGGATAGGACGTATAGCGGGGGCCGGGCTGGTCATAGTGGCGGACAAGATCGGGATCAAAATCCAGCACCCCGAGGCCATTCTGCAGTTCCATGCGGTTCACAGTTTTTCTCCGGCGGATCGGTTTCCCAGCTTACGCTTCTGGGCCGGGCTTTGCATCTGTCGGCCCCCCGTCCCGGATCCCGCGCAGTTCTAGACCGGCGCTGGCCCGGATTTCGGCCAGAAAGGCCTGGAGGTAGGGCATTCTGGAGCTTTCCCTTGGCGTTGCGGCCTGGAGACTCTGCCAGAGGCCGGACGGTCCGAGCGGAAGTGCCTGGACGTATCCCCGGTCCCCGTAGCTGCCGACAGCCCAGGCTGGCAGTGCCGCAATTCCCTGCCCCGAAGCAACCAGCTGGAGAATGATCACCGTCAGTTCAGCTACCCTGCGGCGCCAGGGCTGGATCCCGGAAGGGGCCAGAAATTCCCGGTAAAGATCAAGCCGCTGCTCTTCTACCGGATAGGTAATGACAGTTTCTTCCAGGAAATCCTCTGGCGAAAGAAAGGCCTTCTTGGAGAGAGGGTGGCGCGGATTTACCAGTCCGACCACTTCATAGCTGAAAAGGGTATGGAGTTCCAGTTCCGCCGGGAGCAGTTCTGGAGCGCTGAGCACGGCCAGTTCCGCCTGGTGCTGGCGCAGAAGCTCCAGCGGGTCCTGCTGGAAACCGGAAACGATGTC
Source organism: Acidithiobacillus sp. (assembly GCA_027365525.1). Lineage (GTDB taxonomy): Bacteria > Pseudomonadota > Gammaproteobacteria > Acidithiobacillales > Acidithiobacillaceae > Igneacidithiobacillus. The sequence goes on along the minus strand of DAHXMJ010000020.1, from coordinate 22,127 downwards.
CATTTCAACTTCCGGCCACTGGGTGCGGAAGCGGTTCATGGCAGGCGTCAGCCAGTCAAAGCAGGTATGGCATTCGACCGCGATGCGCAGGCGCCCCCCTCCACTCCTGGACAGCCGGTGCAGGTCTTCCTGGGCCCGCCGCAGGGCTGGCAGGACTTCCCGGGCCAGGCCCAGCAGCTTTTCCCCTGCAGGTGTCAGACGTGGGCCGCCACTGCTGTCCCGGTCAAAAATCCGGATCCCATATTCATTTTCCAGGCCGCGAAGCTGATGGGAAAGTGCCGACTGGGTCAGGTGCAGGCGCTGGGCGGCGGCAGCAATGCTCCCAAACTGGACAACGGCTTCAATGGTGCGCAGGTGGCGGATATCAATGGGCATGATCATGATTCCATGGGTGCAGTACCTGGAGACTCCGGCGGAGGGCACATGGTAGGCACCGAAAATTGTGCCATGGCTGTCAGGTTATCGTATTTTAGGACCGTCTGCAGGTGTGATGTCCGCACGGTTCCCACCGCCCTGTTGCCCACCCAAAAATTTCTGCGTCTGGGCTCCTGTGACTGGTGCTGGTGCATGGCAAGGCCGCCGCCGATACCATAAATCACAGCGCCTTCCCCAGCCTGCTGGCCCAGGCTCCTCCGGCGATAAAGCCCGCCGTGCAGTTCCTGCCGTAATCTCCGGGTCCAGCAGATCTCAAGTGGCGTGTGAGGTGCCGCGGGAATAGCCACTTTCAGCACCCATCTTCCGGCCACACCTACTAAAATTCAGCAGAAACAGTTGCGCAGGGCAACACGGCTGATGACGGAACAGGTCACAGACCCTGGGAGGGAGAGCCAGCAATCGCCTGCCGTGAACGGATGTCCTGCAGATGGGGTTTCCTCCCGAGGATTTGATCAGGGCTTGCAGTATAGCCTGTGTTGCAGTTGCAGGCCGGAATATGGGGGCTGCATTGTGGCCGGGCAGCCAAAAAATGCACGCGCGGTCTGCCTGCGCAGACACAGCCATAGCGATGTCACAAAAAATTCATATAAACGACATACCAATGTCATGGTGTCCTGATAGCTTTTTGATCAGTGGTAAATATGCCAAAGAGGAGGATGCCTTATGTTGCTGAAGCGCAGCGTAGTACTTGGAGTGACTATAGCCATAGCCATAGCCGGGGCGGGCAGTGCAGCCGATGCCGGTACCCTGAAAGATTTTCTGCTGAACAGCAAGATGGATGGCCAGATCAGGGCCTATGATTTTAACCGGTTTTTCGGACACAACACCACCAATCTCAGCGCATTTTCCCTGGGTGGCTATGTCAATGTGCATACCGCACCCATCGGCGGTTTTAGCGCGGATCTTGGTTTTTATACGGCCAACAGCCTGGGTGCGAACAGTACCAATCCGGATGTCACCCTGATGGGCAAGGGATCTACTATTAATGCCTTGGGCCAGGCGTATCTCCAGTACCAGATGCCCAGCATTTTTATGGTCCGGGTAGGCAACCAGACTCTCAACACCCCATGGGTCAATACCTCGGACTCCCGCCTGATTCCGGCCACCTACCAGGGGGTATTTGCGGAGGTGACCCCGCTCAGCCACTGGAACATCTATGGCATGCGTATTACCCGCTGGAAAAGCCGTACTTCCAGCGATTATGACAAGGATAATCTTTATTACCCTTCCACTTTTAATGGCGACCACATGTGGGGAGGGAATTCTGTGGTGCTGTCTGACACATCTCCACAGGCCCAAGGGATCCTGGCGTTTGGAACCAGCTATAAAAATATGGGGATCAGTGCCCAAACGTGGTACTACGATTATTACCACTTCGCCAACATGTTCTATGGACAGGCAAGCTATACCTACAGGACGGGAAGCGGCATCGACCCCTTTGCTGGCGCGCAGGTCAGCCGTGAATGGGAAGCGAACAGCCTTCTGAATCACCTCAACATTGATAGCAGTCCTGGGCAGGGTGTCAACAGCACGGCATGGGGACTTGTTTTGGGCGTCAACTATGATCCTGCCAGCGCCATTTTCGGCAAGGGACAGCTGAGCTGGGCCTATAACCAGCTTGGATACCATGCAGGAGCTGTTGGAGGGGGAGCCATCGTCTCGCCCTATACGGTCGGGTATGCCACAGATCCGCTCTACACGACTTCCATGATCCGGGGTCTGGTTGAGATGGGGAGTGGCAATGCCTGGAAGGTCAAATGGACCCAGCATTTTGCGGATAACCAGCTTCTCTTCATCGCCGCCTATGCCAGCTATCATTTGCACAGTGCCGGCAACGCCAACGATATCTACGGCGATCTGACCTATTTCCCGCAGGGCTTTTTCAAGGGACTGTCCATTCGTGACCGGGTAGAAGTGGCACATGGCGATATCCCCACCGGCTACTTCATCTATAACCGCGTAATGCTGACCTATGATTTCTAGGATTTCCCACCCGTAACAGTTCCCGTCATGAGTCACAGGGGCAAGGCAATTTTCCAGGCCCATGTCCTTCTCCTGTGACAGCGGGCGGCCGTCGCATGGCCATGTGTGATCCGCATGACGCGGATTCCGCCGCGGTGACAGTTCCGGTTGCCTTGATGGCCTGTGGCCCAGGGGATCGACCACTCCAGAAAGCCCGGGAAGGCAGGACAACTGTTCAGAATTCCTGGAATAGCAATGCTGGCGGTGGCACACATCAAGCTTTCCTGCAGTCAGCAGCTGGTACACCAGCTGATTGGCCGGTCCAATGGTTCACAGCCAGAATCCGGCTCAAGCGGCTCCTGGCGGGTTCTTGGTGGGTGCCACAGTACTGCAGGAGATGGCAGGTGCACCTTTTGCCGGAATCCTGTGGCTCATGGGGGTATCGACCTGAACTCCATGAATGTTCCGGAAGAGCCAAAGGGAATGGTGTCCAGTTTGGGGGTGTCCGCTGTCGGTGAACCGCCTTGCAGACCAAAATCTGGAGTGCACATCCCCTAGGGCCATCAGCAATGTACTGTTGGGGGAATTATGCAAGGGATGGAGGAGGCCAGGTATCGGCCAATCTGATGCCCTCGGCCTATGGGCAGGGAACCTGTATTGGCAGCGGCGGGGCCTTCTTCTTGTTGGGCTGTCCCCGGTGACCAGGTAAGTGCCGGATCAGGCCAGAAACTCTTTTACAGCTGCCAGAACTGTTCCGGGTTCCATGTTTTCCATGCAGTGGTGGTGTTTCAGGGGGCAGTCCCTTTTGCCACAGGGGCTACAGGGCAGCTCCAGACGCAGGGCCCTGGCCTGTGGAGAAAGCGGTGGTGTCATCGCCAGCGGGCTTGAGCCATAGAGAGCAATGACACGGCACCCTACGGCGCCGGCAAGGTGCATCAGTCCAGAATCGTTGCTGACCGCGACTCTGGCCAGTGACAGGAGATCCACGGCATCAAGCAGAGAAGTTTTACCCCCCAGATCCCTTGATTCCGGGATGGCAGCAGCAATTTCTCCGGTGACCGAAGCATCTTTTGGGCCGCCCAGAAGCCAGACATCGCAGTTCCAGTCTGTCAGCGTCCTCGCAAGGGCAATCCAGTGACGGACCGGCCAGCGTTTGGCAGGACCATATTCTGCTCCAGGTGCGAGAGCCACGATGGAACGGGATTCCGGGGCCAGCTCAAGGCGGGTGGAGGCAAGGCCCCGGTTCTGCTGGTCGACCCGAAGGCGGGGAGCTGGCAGGAGGGTCGGCTGGGGAAGCCCGGATGGAATGCCCAGTGCTACATACCGGTCCACTGTGCGGGGTTGCAGCTTCCGGTCCAGCCTATGGATGTCGTTAAGCAGCCATTTTCGGAATTCTCCCCGAAAGCCGGTTCGTACGGGGATCTGGGCCCAGAAAGGGATCAGGGCAGATTTGAAGCTGCCGGGTAGGCAGATGGACCAGTCGTAGTCGATGCTGCGCAGTCTGGCTGCCCATTCCTTCCGTACACGCAGCTGGAGGCTGTTGTGGGGTATGGGAAGGGTATGGACATTGCGGATTTCGGCCATGCGCTCTCCGATGGGGGCGCTCGCTGGAGGAGCGAGAAGATCAATCTGTACCCTAGGCCAGCGCCGGCGCATCACCTGGAAAAGTACCTGGGCCATGACCATGTCGCCAACCCAGGATGGGCCTATGACCAGAACTTGGGCTGGGTCACTGCTGCGGGCTTCCCGGGTATTGCGATGTATGGGGAAAACATCCGGCTGTTCCCACTCCTCCCCCTGCGCCATGAAATTCTGTCCTTTCACTGCAGATATCCTGCCACCATGAACGCCAGTTCGACTGCGATCAGAACAATAATAATCCATTCAAGGAAAGTTTCCCGTGCATGGCGCCTTGCCACGACGATGACTTCAAGCCCCTCGCGGATGGCATCCAGTTTTTCGTCAAGGGCACGGAAACGGCTTGTCAGTTCCAGATCTGCTGACACCTCCCGGGAAAGCAGCTCCAGACCCGGGGTTTCCCAGACAATATCCGGGTTGTCCAGAACGGCCAGACGGGAAAGGATTTCGGTGCGTGTCGCAGAAGCCGATGCCAGAAAGCGCAGGTAGCCCCCACGCCGCCCGGGAAGACGGCCAGTGCGTGTAACATCGGACAGAAGGCCGAGAGTTGTTTCGAGAAGGGTCTCAACGGCTTCTTCATGCAATTCCAGAGCCAGACTCTGGGCAAGGCGCAGGGCGACCAGAAAAATGTGTTCATCGTCCATTTCCTTGAGAATGACGCCTTCACGGGTTATGCCGTCGCGACTGCCAGCGAGGAGTTCCAGCTCTTCCACCCGGGGTTCGGGAATGCCCATGAATGCGGAGCGCACCCCGTCAATTACCCGGCTTTCCAGATGGGGTTCTGCCTGAAAGAAACAGATGACGCCGGAACGGAAAATGGCTATTCGGGTGTCCCCATCACGGAGAAGACGGTGCGCTGGCGTATTGTATACAAGCTCCATCCCAAAGCTTTCTGTCCAGTTTCTTAACAGAATCTGGCGTACAGGCTGTATGGCATGGAGCAGATGGGTCATGTCAGGAATCTGGAAAAAGTTTCCCGGGGTTGAGAATCCAGTCCGGATCAAAAAGCTTCCTGATGCTTTTTTGCAGATTGAGACTGACCGTATCGAGTTCGAGAGGTACAAATTCCCTTTTGACGCTGCCGATCCCATGTTCGCCAGAAATCGTCCCACCTAGCGACAGGACTTTACGCAAAAGGCGTTCCAGGGCGCGCCGCACCTTCTCCATCTCTTCCGGATGCCCGGGATTGACCAGAAAATTGACATGCAGGTTGCCATTGCCAGCGTGGCCAAAACTTACAATCCTGATTTTTTCTTCTCTGGCCAGAAGGTCAATGAAGGACAGAAGATCCGGAAGACGGCTGACCGGTACGACCACATCCTCATTGATCTTGAGGGGAGCCATGGCCTTGGTGGCAGGAGAAAGGGCCTTGCGTGCCATCCACAAAAGAGCAGCCTGTTCCGTATCCTGGGCTTCCTCCATCTGCAGCAGGCCTTCTCCCCGGAGCGCACCAGAAAGCGCGGCCATCTGTTCTGGAATCCCTGCACGGTCGCCATCCATCTCAACCATCAGGAGCGCCCCGGTATCGGGTGGAAGTTCCTGTGCAGCGCCCATTTGGCGCACGGCCGCCAGTGCATGGCTGTCCATGAATTCCACGGCGCTTGGAATGACCCGCTGGGTCATGATCCGGCTTACGGCCTGGCAGGCGGTAGGACCATCACGAAACGCAGCACGCAGCAGGGCACGGCTTTCCGGCCGGGGAACCAGACGCAGGGTAGCTTCGGTGATCAGGGCTAGGGTGCCCTCGCTACCTACCAGAAGACGGGTGAGATCATAACCTACCACTCCCTTGCTGGTGCGTACGCCAGTTACCAGTGTTTCCCCAGTACCGGTGACTGCCCGCAATCCCAGGACGTAATCCCGGGTAACACCGTACTTGATGGCATGGGGCCCTCCAGCATTCATCGCGAGGTTGCCGCCGATACGGCAGTACGGGCTGCTGCCGGGATCCGGGGGGTAGCAGAGGCCATCCGGAGAAACGTGTGCGTCCACCTGCGCGGTTATGCACCCGCTTTCCACCGTAATGGTCCGGTCTTCCGGGCGGTAGTCCAGTATGCGGGACATGCATTCAAAACTGATTACCGCGCTGCCGGGGACAGGGAGGGCGCCCCCCACATTTCCGGAGCCCGCTCCCCTGGGAACCAGGGCAAGACCGTGGCGTCTGGCCAGTCTCACAATAGCCTGGACCTCAGTATGGCTATGGGGAAAAAGTACGGCGGCAGGCATGCAGTTCTGGGGAGTGTCATCATGGGCATAGAGCGAGCGGGTAGCCATGTCGTCACGTGCGCGCTCTGCTCCGAGGGAGGCCTTGAGAGCCGCGATTGCACTGCCATTCACGGAAGAGTCTCCCGGATCTTCCCGACCAGGGCAGTGGTACTGCGCTGGTGGCGGAATGGGATGCTGATGGCCTCCCCCCCCCTTGCGTGCACCTCCTGGGCACCCACCATGCTGTCAACAGTCCAGTCTCCGCCCTTGACCAGAACGTCAGGCTGGAGGGCCCTGATAAGCCTGAGGGGTGTATCCTCGTCAAAAGTGGTGACAAAATCCACGGATCCCAGGCCGGCCAAAACCGCCAGGCGGTCTTCCACCGGGTTGAACGGCCGGTCAGCCCCTTTGCCCAGACGGCGCACGGATGAATCGCTGTTAATACCGACGACCAGGCAGGCACCTTCCAGCCTGGCTTCCTGAAGATACTGGACATGACCGCGGTGCAGGATATCAAAAACCCCATTGCTGAAAACCAGTGGGCGGAGATGCCCGATTTTTTCTGCCAGCTTTTCCCAGTCGAGAACAATCTTGTCATCGGGTGGAAGGGTGTTTCCAGGCATCGTCTGCAGGTCCTGCCTGCAGGACTGGTCAATGACGGCACAGAGACTGTGGATCAGGAGGAGATGGACTTCCTGGATCCGTGCGGTACGGTGGTGGGGGACGCGCAATTCCAGGTCAGCGCTTCCCAGAAAAGCTGCCAGCCTGCCGCCATCCCGGCCAGTAAATGCCAGTATCCACATGCCCCTGTTCCGTGCTTCCTGCGCAGCCGACAGGATGTTTGCAGAATTGCCGGAGGTGCTGAATAGGGCCAAGCAGTCTCCCGGCTGGCCCAGGGCAGCAATTTGGCGGGAAAAAACGTCTGTATATTCTATGTCATTGGCAATGGCCGTCAGGACACTGCTGTCCGGGGTAAGCGCTACCGCTGCAAGCGCCCGCCGGTTTTCCTCAAAACGGTTGACCAGCTCCGAAGCAAGGTGCTGGGCATCACCGGAGGAGCCACCATTGCCGCATGACAGGATTTTTTTCCCTGACGCAAGCGTGGCAACCAGCCGGCGTCCTGCCGCGCTGGCAGGTTCTGCAAAAGTCCCTAGCCTGCCCAGCAATTCCACGTGTTCCTGGAGGTGTTCATGCCATGTGGGATCATTCATGTTATGGAGTACCTGTAAGATTTTTGTGCAGATTTGCCCGCTTCACGACTGCCGGTCCGGGCCACGGCAGGCGGACCGATGGTGGTTTATACCAAGGATAGTGCACCAGAAAAAAGGCCGCATGGGAAGGAAGATGGCGGATGCCTTGCGGCCGGGGCACAGGGAAGTTCCGGCCATTCCCGGCCAGTATCAGGATCCGGGAGCGGGCGGGCCCCGGAGGAGTTGGATGCGGCCGCTTTCGATCTGGACCCACGGCATTTCCTGGACAATTTTGCCATCTTGGCCCCAGCGCAGTGTGCCGCTTGGTCCAGACACCGGATTGCGGGTCTGGTGTGCGAGAATCCGTGTAATCAGGGTGTAGGCATCCAGCCCGTAACCGGCCACACGCCACTGGGCTGTATCGGGGTCTGGCAGGGACCCCTGAAGCAGGCGTACCGCCTGAGGGTCGGGATCGGCTGCTGGTATCAGCCAAGGCATGTCGATAGCGTATAGACGCGGTGTCCGGGAGTGAACGGATGGGAGGGCACCAGTCCTGTCCAGAGGGGCGGGCAGAAAAATGGGCACATTCGCCCGGGTGCTCCGGATCACCTTGAGGATGGGGGAAAGCTCTTTGCCACTGGCTACCAGAAAAATAAAACTGTTTTTTCTGGGGAGGCTGGAAACAATTTTCCGGATGGTGCCAGTCTGGATGTTTCCATAGGGGTTGAAATTGTCCACCCCCGTGATCTTGCCACCCAGCTTTTTCCAGGAAGTAATAAATCTGGCCTGGATATTGGCCCCGGAAGAATTTTGGGGATAGATTACGGCAGTCTGGCGGTAACGGGCAGCATAGGCCTGCACTGCGATCTGTTCTGCCGCTGCCCGTCGGTCTGGGAGAAAACGGTATACCCCTTTGGGAAGCCGGGTGGGGTAGGCACCCAGCGTGAGCATGGGAGGCTCCCCTGGCCGCCTCACTCCGAGGACAGCGTTAATGTCCTGGGTCAGGGAGGGACCAACGAAGGCCATGCAGCCGGCACGAATGCCTTTCTCGTAGAGTGCCGCAGTAAAACTTGGATTGCCCGTTCCTGGAAGGAGATATGCGGGCGGTCCAGCCTGGATCTGTGCGCCTGTTTCGAGGCCAGCCTCAAAAGCATGAGAAAGAGGGCCAAACTTTCCAGAATCCGGGAGCAGGATGCAGATATCGCCCCTGGCACTTTGCAGTGGGGATATTTTGGCGGTATCACTGGAAAAGCGGATTTCTGGATGGCCGGGATGCTGGGCCAGCCAGGTCTGGAAGGCGGCCTGCTGGCCTGCAGGGTTTGCATGCTGTCTTGCAATAAGTTCAAAGGCAAGCCATTCCTGTACCAGAGGATTGCCGCTCCTGCCCTGCCAGTTTTTCAGTTTGGCTTCCGGCTGTTTATTCAGAAGAGAATGGATCTGCTGGCGGTTGGCAGCCTTTTCTGCGCCATCCAGGAGCCCATCCCGGCGAACAAGAAAGTCCAGGGCGGTCAGGTCATGGTTTTCCTGCAGATATATGGTGGACAGGTATCCCATGGCCTGTGCCCGTACGGCTGGCGTTACCGAACTGATTGTCAGAAGCTCCTCAAGACTGCCCTTGGCCATGGCGGTTTTCCCCTGGTCCAGGTACCCTTGGGCCTGTACCCATAGGGCATTCCCACGAAGCGAACTTTCGTGGGATAGGCGCAGGATTTCCCCGGAGAGCAGTATGGCAACCTGTGGCCTGTGACCTTTCAGAGACGATTGCGCTGCTTTCAGCAGATAGTGGAGCTGTTCGCTGCCCTGACTCTGCGCAGCAGCCTGGACATAGTTTTTGGCTGCGCCCAGATACAAGCCTCTTGCAGCAAGCCGGCCGGCCTGGGAAGCCAGCAGGGTCCCCGGAGGAACAGATGTCTGCGGAGGCGGAGATTCCTGAAGCGCTGGCTGCTTCAGGTGTGGCATACTGGCGCAGGCGCTTAGAAGTGCAATGGACGCAGCTGCGATGCCAATCTGGTATAGCAGGCGGATTTGCGTTTTCAGTGGGTTCATGGGCAGAGTGTATGGACAAAGAAGCAGAGGTTCAATCGACTGCAAATCCCCCTGTTCCGGCAGGAGGTTGCCTGACTATTGTGGCAACTCCCATTGGAAACCTGGAGGATCTCTCGCCCCGTGCACGCCAGACTCTGGCTGATGCGGACCGTATCCTGGTCGAGGACCGCCGTCATGCCCAGAAACTTTTCCATTCCATGGGGCTGCATCCACGCACGGAAATTTTCCATGAGCATAATGAGCGGCAGCAGATCCCGAAAATTCTGCAATACCTGCGGAATGGGGAAAAGCTTGCCATGATTTCCGACGCCGGAATGCCCCTTGTATCTGATCCCGGATTTCCACTGGTTGCCACTCTCCGCGCAGAAAACATCCCTGTTACGGTTGTTCCTGGACCTAATGCTGCTCTTTCAGCACTTGTCCTTTCGGGATTGCCCAGCGACCGTTTCTGTTTTGAGGGATTTCTGCCTGCAAGGAAGGGCGCGCGCTGCCGGAAACTCGAAACCCTTGTCCAGGAAGAACGGACGCTAATCTTTTACGAAGCTCCCCATCGTATCCTGGAAACCTTGGAGGATATGGAGAGCATTTTTGGAGGGGATCGGCCCGCAGTGCTGTGCAGGGAATTGACCAAGATTCACGAAGAGTGCTGCGGAAACTGTATTGGAGACATCCTTCACGATTTCCGCAGAAGTCCAGAGCGGCTTCGGGGAGAGATGACGCTTGTGGTCGGTGGTGGAGAGCAGGAATCTCCAGGGATGGAAACGGTTGACCGCCTTCTGCGCCCGCTTCTCTCCGAGCTCCCGTTGGCCCAGGCAGTCCGACTTGCTGAAGCACAAAGCGGTCTTTCCCATCGGGTGCTTTACCAGCGGGCACTCAGCTTGACTTCTCTGGGTAGCTCAGATTAAATGCGGGCTTCGCCCAGGTAGCTCAGTCGGTAGAGCAGAGGACTGAAAATCCTCGTGTCGGTGGTTCGATTCCGCCCCTGGGCACCAGAAAAACAACAAGATAGAAATACTGCTTGACGGTCCCCTGTCCTTCCGGTACAGAATCGGTACAGTGCTGATTCGGAGGGAGGGTGTCCTGTGGCTACGATTGTCAAAACCCCTGCCGGGACCTGGAAGGCGCTGGTGCGCAAGCAGGGATGGCCGACGGCCAGCAAAACCTTCAGGACCAAGCGGGACGCGGAAGACTGGTCGCGCCAGATGGAAGACGAGATGGTCCGGGGGACCTTCATCCGGCGTTCCCCCCCGCAGAAATTTACCGTTGCGGTGGCCCTGGAGCGGTATCTGGCCGAAGTCACTCCCAGCAAGAAAGAGGGTTCCCGGCGCCGCGACCACACCAGCGCGAAACCCCTGCAGGAACGTCTCGGCGCCTACGCCCTTGCGGCCCTGACGCCAGAGATCATTGGCAAATATTGTGATGCCCGGCTGGCGGAGGGGCTGTCGGGATCCTCGGTCCGGCTGGAACTGGCCCTCCTTTCCCATCTTTTCACTGTCGCCCTGCGGGAATGGAACGTGGGTCTCCCGGCCAATCCGGTCCTGCCGGTGCGCAAGCCGAAAACCGTATCCCGGGACCGCCGTCTGGAAGGGGACGAGGGGGTCCGGCTGCTGGAGAGCGTCCGGAAGCACAGCAATCCCATCCTTGCCTGGGTGGCGGAGCCGGCGATCGAGACGGCGGCCCGGAAAATGGAAATTCTCCGTGTGCGGGTGAAGGACATTCATCTGGACCGGCGCACCGCGGTCCTCCGGGACACCAAGAACGAGGAAACCCGGACGATTCCCCTGAGCCCCCGGGCTACGGAAATCTTCCGGGAAGCCATTGAGACCTGTCCCCGGGAAGGTACGGATCTGGTGTTCCCCGGAGACCTGGGCCGGGACGGGAAGCGGCGGCCCTACACGATGGACAAGATGTGGCGGGCGGCCATGGAGCGGGCGGGACTGAAGGGGTCCCTCCGTTTCCACGACCTGCGCCACGAGGCGGTCAGCACCCCGGTGGAAATGGGGCTGTCGGATACCCGGGTCCGGGCGATCGCCGGACACAGAAGTGCGCAGATGACCCAGCGCTATGCCCATCTCCGGACCGAAAACCTCGTTGCCGGCCTGGATGCGGCCCTGGCCCGGAAGAAGCCGGTGCAAAATGGGCCGGAGGCGTCTTCCTCCAGCAGCACGGGACCGGAAGACGGCGGCGCGAAGATCATTCCTTTCCGGGTGTGCAGACGCCCCTAGAACGGGCTATCCCGTTTCCCTGCAGCAGAAGCGGGGTCCACCGAACGGGTGGCCCCTGCCTTTCAGCCGGCCTGGGTCCAGGAATTATAGAACGTCCGCTGGAATTCTCCTTCCCAGAGCAGGGTGCCGGGATGGATCCGCCGGTGGGGCAGGGCCTGGAGGAAACCGGGGTCGCAGGCGGATAGATCCAGGAGGGTTTCCAGTCCGGGCTGCAGGCTCCGGCGGTTCCCGGATCCGGTCCGGTGGTGCAGGGCTTTTTCGAGAAAGGCCCGGGAAGCCCAGTACTGGTAGAAGTCGCCGGCCGGTGTGGCCCGGAGGCAGAAAACGTCCTGGCGGAAATTGATAAATCCGAAGAATTCCCCACCGGCCTGCCCCTGGCCGTAGCCCCAGGTTTCCTGGAAGACCCAGTGGTGAAAATGTGCCTGCCGGAATTCGCCGGGAGATTTTTCACGGAAATCGCGGGCGGCTTTTGCTGCTGCATCTGGTGTGCTGGTGTTCATGGTAAACCTCGCTGGCTGTATGTGGACCATCCACACCAGCAGGCTATCACCGGCCTTTTCTTCCTCCGGGAATTTCAAAAAAGCGGCAGGGGCAGACGGTATCTGGAGGACTAACCAGCCCCAGTCCGGGAATCAGAAGCGCCACGAGATGAACAGGGCAGTCCCCAAAAAGTCCGCACCCGGCCAGACATTCCCCGGTGTACTGTGGCAATTTTTTGCTCATCGGACCGTCCTCGATTTATTGGTATCCAATCGGAAGCTTCCACAAGATCCGGTCTACCTTAGACATTGCGTCGCAATGATCCGGAATTGCCTCCTTATTGCGACGATCCCAGGGCGGTTCGAATACATCGTGTATTTGTAGAGCAGCATGCCGGCGATCGGTTTTCGCAAGCGGTATAGCGTGTTGAAGTGAGTAAGATGGGTCCATCCTGGATGGTAACAAACCTCCGAAGTGAAACGAGTAGGACACAGTCTCGCTCTTGAATCTTCCTGGTCCGAGAAGCGCAGGTGCGTCATGTTGACGCTGTTCCGGTTTTTGGCTGAAATCCGCTCCTGCACGGGTTGGACGCCGCATGTCTGACTGACAGATGCCAACGAAAAAGGGAGCGATGAATAAAATGATGCCAACTACTGGAAAACCGTGCCAACCAGAGGCAGGCCTGGGCGCGAAGAACGGGCGGGGTATTCCCGCATGACCCCCGACGCCCACTGCAGTCTGACGATTCTGGACGGCAGGGTCACAGTCGAATGGGACGCCATGATGGATCGTGTTTTCCACGTGGCCGACGCGGATCCCGGCTGCATGGCGCTAATGGGCGCCCTGGACATGTCAACAGACGATGACGCCACTGAGATGCTGCTAACGGAGCTTGGTAACCGTCTGGAAGCCATCGGGAGACGGCTGTTTCCGGGATAATCGCCAGCAGGGCCGCTTTCCTGCCCTACAGGCGATTTTCCCGCCTTTCTGGTGCTAATGGTGGGCGCCACCTGCTCCCGGATCGCGGCTTGCAGGGCTTCTATGGCCGGGCTTTCCTCTTCTGTGGTTAGCCTGAAAAAATAAAGGCACTTGGGGTATTCTGCCAAGTGGCTATTTTATAGGTATGCTTTGAGAGATTCGAACTCCAGACCCACTGATTCCCCAATTTCCGCGATTGGCTCCGAGTCGTTGGGTTAGGGCGGGCCTGATGGAGAGTTTTTCGGATCTTGCGGGGCACCAGGGCCTTTGTGGCAGACAATGGGGCGCGGATTGGTCACGCGGTTATCGTATCACTGCACTTTTGCAATTCAGGGTTTTTGCGTTTCCTGCTATCCGCCCGGCAATTCCGTACCGCGATCCATGATCTCGATATAGCCCGCATAGCTGAACAGGCGGTTGCGTTTCTGGGCGGTCAGCTCCTTGACGATACCGAGCTGTTCCAGGTGGCCGAGCGCCCTGTTGACCGTAGCCGGGGTAATGCCGGTCTTTTCCACCAGCGAGCCAGAAGTGGCAATGGGATGCTCCATCAGTGCCCTGTGAACCTGCAGGGTCGATGCTGCTGCCCGTCCGATGCCACTGATCCTGTCACGATCCTGGTTCGACAGGTCGCGGAGTTGCAACGCCGTTTCCACCGCCTGGGTGGCGGTGACAGTGACCGCCTCGGCAAAGAAATCGAGCCAGGCTTCCCAGTCGCCGGTCATACGCACGCTGTTCAGCAGCTCGTAGTAATACTGGCGGTGCGTCTTGAAATAGAGACTGAGATAGAGCATTGGCTCCCGCAGCACTTTCTGTTCGTACAGCAGCAGCGCGATCAGCAGACGCCCCAGACGGCCGTTACCGTCCAGAAATGGGTGGATCGTCTCGAACTGCACATGGGCCAGCGCCGCTTTAAGCAGCACAGGGGTCTGCTCTGGCTGGTCATGGAGGAAAAGCTCCAGCCTTCCCATGCACTCCAGTACCTCTTCGGCAGGCGGCGGTACGAAAGCCGCATTACCCGGCCGGGTACCACCAATCCAGTTCTGGCTGCGCCGGAACTCGCCCGGGGTCTGACTGCTGCCCCGCCCCCTGGCCAGCAGTACGCCGTGAATCTCGCGGAACAGGCGCAGCGACAGCGGCAGGCCTTCCTTCAGCAGGCGCAGGCCATGGTCCAGGGCAGCGACATAGTTGCTGACCTCCCGCACATCATCCAGCGGCACGCCGGGTTCCTGGTCCAGTTCGAACAGCAGCAGGTCGGACAGGGACGACTGTGTTCCCTCGATCATCGAGGAGAGCACCGCTTCCTTGCGGACGTACATATAGAGGAATAGCGGGATATCCGGCAGCAGGGTCGAGACGCCATCCAGCCGGCCGAGCGCCAGCAGCGCCTGGTCGAACCTGCTGCGCAACTCCGGAGTCCAGTCAATGGGAGGACGCGGTGGCGGCGGCGCTGGCACGAAGGCCTGGGCCTTCTCACCCGCCGTCGATATGGTAATGTATCTGCCTTGGAGTTCCCGCTTCATCCGGCCCGCCTCGAACCTAAAATAACGTTCCTCTTTATTTTAATTTTAACAAAAATCATAAAATAAAAACCAGAGGATGTCGCCAACTGGTGGACACTTTCCTGCTGAACTACCGGGAATCCTCGGCAGTTCCCCTTTAATCTGCTCCTTTTTCTGCACGGCCTGTGGCGTGTCCATGTTTTTCGCGGGCACTGTGAGACTGTGCGGCAATTTTTGTCACTGTGCACCGCCGCATCATGGCGTCTGCACCGCCACCAGCGACCGGGCTTCGCGGAGCAGGTCTGCGGTAATCCGCTCGTCTTCCTCCCCGATGGCCCGGTTCACCGCCGTCTGCAGGGCCTCCCGCGCGCTGGGGAAAGACAGCCCGGAGAGCAGTTCTGCCGCTTCTTCCATGGTTACGTCCACCGGTATGCGGATGGTGTCCATCCACATCGCCAGCGCCTGAACCAGCAGTCCGGCATCCGGATTCGGGAACAGCACTTTCTCGCTGAACCGCCCTCCACGGAGCATGGCCGGATCGATGGCTTCCAGCGGTTGGTGGCGGCCACCCAGAGCACGTCCTTCATGCGCCCGCTGGTGCCATCCATGGCGGTCAGCAGGGAGTTGATGGCGTTCGTCCTGGCCTGCCAGGAATCCCGGTTGGCCAGCACCCCGTCCGCCTCGTCCAGAAAAATGATGCAGGGGCGGATTTCCCCAGCCCGGCGCAGGACGGGTTGGCATAGTAGGTGGCAGAAGTGTACCAAATGGTGATCATCTATACTTAGGTATGAACCAGTTATACAATTCCTGTGCATACTCAGGGGGAGTTGTATATGGAGATCATAGATCAGCGGATGTTAGCCAATCCCGGAGCGCCGGCATGCACCGACGAACACCGGCGTGCTGTGCTTGCCAGGGCACTCATGCGTGCCTTCGATGAATGGAGCCTGTCCAACGCCGAGCGGCAGGTCCTGCTGGGCTTGGGGGGGAACAGCCGTACCACCCTGAAGCGCTACGCGGAAGGACATCCGCTCGCCAATACGCGCGACCTCCTGGACCGGGCAGGACACCTGCTGGGCATCTACAAAGGCCTTATGCTTCTGTATCCAGAGAATCCAGGCCTTAGAAACGGATGGATGCGTGCTGCCAACCGGCGTTTCCATGGCAGATCACCGGTAGCTGTGGTGCAGGAGTATGGCTTGCCAGGCCTCGTAATGGTTCGCGCACAGGTCGACCGTATGCGAGGGCATTGATGATTTCTGTGAGCGAACTGGGATTGACCAGGGATGCGCAGCGTGACTGGTTCCGTAACATTGTATCCCTACGGAGGAGCCGGAGCCTGTTTGCCTCTCTGGTCGACAGTGAGGAGGAAGCGCAAATACTCATCGAACACGAAGTGGCGGTAAAGCCCTACTCTGCCGTTCCGCCGGCTACGCAACGACCCTTTGAGTTCGCAGAAGCCCTGGTGGGCATTGCAGACGTTATTCTATGGCCGTTCGAACATCCTGCCGCAAGCCGTTTTTCGGACGGACACTTCGGTTGCTGGTATGGCGGGTCGGACCTGGAAACGACCATTTATGAAACAGGCTACTATTTTTGGCAGGACATTGAGGATAGCGCCGCGAGCTTGAGGGAACCACAGGTAGAAGGCCAGCGCAGGGTCCACCGGGTGGCGTATACTGGTCTTCTACTGGACCTGCGCCCAAAGGTACTTGCAAACGCTGGAGTCTTTGACCACCCAACGAACCTGGCACCATGCCGCGCATTGGGGAACGAGGCCCATGAAAACAGGCTGCCGGGCTTCCTTACCTATTCCGCCAGGGACCTCCGTCGAACGCGTGGCCTTGTCGCGGCAGTTCTGGCTCCTGACCTGCTGACTGAAAACGGCGTACATTGCTTTCTGACCTACCGGCTCGATAGGGTGCATGGACGGCTCTTTGTCGAGCGGAGCGAAGGGGAACGGTTTATGGAAATATCTCTTGCCGACTGGACGGTGCCCGGCTAACGACAGCTTACCCGATAGGCTTGCGCTGTCTCGGACTTCAGGTGGGATTTGCTGTGCGGTCTTGTAGTTGATCCGGCCCGATATCCCCAAGGGACACGCTGATTTTATGGCGGAGTTCCGAGCGCCTCACAGCTCATCCCGTGCGCGCACAGACCAGCGTACCCCCTGGGTTGGAACAGCAAACAATCTGTCATAGACTGATGCTGCGGTTGCAAAGGTCTCTGACATTTTTCTGTCAGAGACCCGGAGAACCGGTTACGTTCGACTGCGTTTGTCTGCGGTCGGTTTCTTTTGAAAACAGTTAGTTGCGTATATCTGCGAGAGCGTTACAGGAGTGGTTTTCCCCTGAAAATCCTCGTGTCGGTGGTTCGATTCCGCCCTTGGGCACCATAAAAATCTGCGGCCTGCAGATTTATGGACCTTTCCATATTTGAATCCATAAATGGACGGTAACGGAAAGCACCCGTGCCCTGCCGGATAAACAGGGTAATACCCGCCCACTAGCCCCCAGTGCCCAACTGAGCCCACCGCTTTTCTGCCGCGCTTCTCTGGCAAAATTTTTGGCCGACTGTTCTCCGGCTCCTGTCACGCCGATCTGCAGCGCCAGAAGCAGCCATTGGCTTGCGAGCAGGCGTAACTGTGGGGCAGATCTTACAGGCTTGTCAGCTGCCACCGCTTCCCACAGGAAGCCAATGATCTTTTTTTCGGCAAATCGCTTCTTCATGCCCAGTCCCACCTGCCGTTGAGGGCTGGATTCCAAAGTCATCCGCTACTCAATTCCGGGGGACTCCGCTGGAGCAGACCAGTGTGTTCTGGAGACGGAGCTATTGTATTCTGAATCGCGGGCAGGGCGCTTCGCTGTGTAGCCCCATGAACCGCTGCGCGGTTGCAGGCGTAGTACTGCTCTCTGGTAGATGCGGTCCAGAAAATTGATTAAGTTTGGGTTGGGCGTATCCAGGTCTTTGGTACTGGCTGGGTAAGTACGGCAGACTGCATAGGGAGCCGGGATGCGCAGTTTCATGTAAGGACAAGTAGATTGTCGCTGCCATCGCGCAGGAGGGGTGGGCATGACGGGAAATGGGGAGCAGAGTGATGCCTATGGACCCCTGGTCTGGTCCGCGCTGAAGACAATTCAGGAACCGGTCCATGATCTGCCACCGCGCTTTGTTTCCCATTTCTACAAGAAACTCTCGAATGCGGGTGAGGCAGACGGAGTATTGCAGCACCTCACCCCCAGATGAATTCACGAAGCTGAAAATCCACCAGGCGGAACATCTCGGGAAGCTGCTTGATCCTGCCCTGACCCTGGATGAGCATTTGCTTGCCGCGCAGAGAACGGGCCGTATACATGCGCTGGTCGGCGTAGATCTGTTGTGGATTATTGAGGCGTACAGCATGTACCAGCAGGAGCTGCAGCGCCTGCTGACAAGCGGACTGCAAGAACGCGAGTTGGTGACCAATATAGTCAGCCGCAGAATTCTGGTGGAACTGCAGGGACAGGTTTCGGGTTATCGCCGGATTGAGATGCTGCTGGCTCAGGCTTTGACCCAGATTGAAGAGCTAATCCAGACTACGGCCAATTTTGCCGATCTGGTACGCGGCGCCATGGCTGCGATTGGCGGTGTGGATGGCGAGATTTCCTCCTTTTTTGCGCGGGTGGATGCCTACGGGGAATTGCAGGTAGAGGATTCCTGCGGAGCAGCTGGTCACAGTTACCACCGGGCGATGATGAGTGGATCTGCTCCGAAAATCAGTATCAGCCCGGAAAAGCCGGAAGGACAGGGGCCAGGAGGGCGAGCTTGGCGTAGCGGCCGTATTGTAGTGTCAGATGCTTGGACCATTGAAGCGGCGACTCAGCCATGGAGGGCTGTTGGAGAAGTGCTCGGTTTTCGTTCTGGGGCTGCCGTACCGCTGACAGACGAAGACGGCCATACAATTGCACTCCTGAGCCTCTACAGTGGATGGCCAGGTTGCTTTTCCACAATGCACATGGGCCGCTTTCTTGTGGATGTGCAACGGGCTCTGAGTCATGCGGTCCGGCGCCGCAGTGGCGCGCCTGTGCTGCCGCTGCAGGATCGCCAGACCTACCGCCGCATGCTCGCGGAAGGGAGAGTGGTTATGCTGTACCAGCCGATCATCAACCTGCATGATGGATCCTTGCAGAAGGTCGAGGCGCTTGCCCGACTTGTCGGGGATGATGGTGTGCTGGTTCCTCCTAGCCATTTTTTCCCTGCTTTTGGCACGGATGAGCTGCTAAGGCTCCTGCAACTTGGGCTGGAACAATGCTGTGCCGACTGTGAATGGCTTGAACAGCGGGGGATCTCCCCCATATTTGCCGTGAATTTTCCGGCGGAAGGAATAGGAGATCCGCGTTACGAGGAGGCGGTATTTTATGCCCTGAAAGGGGCGGTTCTTGGCCCTTCGCGCCTGCAGATTGAAATTCTGGAAAGCCGGGAGCGGTCCCTGAGAGATGAGCAGCAGCGTACGGGATTTCAGCGTCTGCGGGATGCTGGGATTCGTGTCGTTCAGGATGATCTTGGATCGGGATACAGTTCGCTCCTCCGTCTTGACCAATATGGATTTGACGAAATCAAAATCGATCAGGGGCTGATACGGGGGGCACTGCGTCGCCCTAGGAGGGCGCTGGAATTCATCCTATATCTGACCCGCATGGCCCATGCCTTTGGCATGCCGTTTACTGTCGAAGGTCTGGAGAATCCCGGCATGATTGAAGCTGCGGCGATTCTTGGCGCCGATCTGGGGCAGGGCTATGGTATTGCCCGTCCAATGCCAGCGACTGAAATCGTTTCCTGGCACCAGGGATTCTGCTACCAGGTAGATACCTTTCATCCCGTTACAGCATTGGGAGCACTGTCTGCGTACCTGTTGTGGGATATGCAGCGAAGTACAGGTTACAGTGCAAATGGGCCAGACGCCGCGCAGCTCATCAACAGAAACCGGATGGACCATTTTGTAAAGCTGCGTGGTCTACAGGATTCCGAACTGGGACAGTTGCTGGGCTCCCATCTGGCAGAGGTGGGTGCTATGGAACTGGAGCAGCGTGATATGGTGGTTAGCCTGCTCACGGGGCTTTGGTTTGAGGAAAATTCCCATCCGGGAGCCTGACAGTTCACGGGCACCGGGATTATGGCGAACAGCGGATTTGCATCCCGGTTGGCCGGCTCTGGTACCCGAGTAGCGGCATGTCAGGCAGCAAAAAGGGTCCAGAAATTTTTTTTGGACCCTTTTGTGATTTTATGGATACAGCGCCCGGTCTATCCACGGATAAGTGCTCAGGCCTGATTTCGCTATCTGCCCATCGTTTTGGCGATCTGGGAGCGGAGCTCCTTCAGACGAAGGGTATTGATTATATCCTTTTTTTCCAGCCACCCACGTTTTGCCTGCTGCATGCCAAACCGTAGATCGTCAAAATCCTCTGGAGAATTGCCCCCCGAACTGACAACCATTTCTGCCCCCTCATCCTTGGCCATTCTGGCATATATATCCATAAGATCCAGGCGGTCCGGCCGGGAATTGATCTCCAGAAAACAGCCACGGTCACGAGCATGGCGGATGATGCGGGACATGTCCGCATCTATGGGACCGCGGGTGCCGATGAGTCTTGCACAGGGATGGGCAAGAATTGAGAAATGCGGATTGTCCATAGCTTTCAGAATGCGCGTTGTCTGCCGTTCTCTGGGAAGGTCAAAATGGCCGAACAGACCTCCTATCACGAGATCAAGGCTGCGCAGGACGTTATCGGGGAGATCCAGATTTCCATCCTTCTCGATCTGGACTTCAATTCCCTTGAGAAGGGTGATTTCTTCCATCGCACCATTTATGGCATCAATCTCGGCCATAAACTTGTCCAGGCGCTTTGGATCAGCGTTACTGCTGCGCAGGGTGACTGCCAAATATTCAAAACCGCGATTTTTTGCTTCATCAGCCATTACCCTAAGGCTCTGGCTGCTCTGGCAATGGACATGGAGATCTCCACGAAGGTCACCGAGCTCTGCAAGGTTGGGCAAATGGCCGCTCACGGCAGCCTCAATTTCACCGCGGTTTTCCCGGAGTTCGGGCTCAATGTAGGGCAGGCCAATGGAAGCATAGACAGAACTTTCTGTTTCCCCGGCAATACGTTCTTTATCCCTGAATACTCCGTATTCGTTGATTTTTAGCCCCTTGGATTGGCCCATCCGGCGGATGGCAATATTATGCTCCTTAGAGCCTGTAAAATACTGCAGAGCGGCACCATAGGCTTCATCTTTCACAACCCGCAGGTCCACCTGTAATTTGTTGTGCAGAATTACAGTAGAACGGGTGGGGCCACTGGAAATAATTTCTGCCACATCCTTATGGGCGGTGAAATGGTCCATGACCTGTCTGCCTCTTTCGGCCGCAACCAGAAGGTCAAGGTCGCCGACCGTTTCCCTGCCACGCCGGAAGCTGCCGGCTACTACTGCCTGTTTGACCCCGGGAATTCCCTGCAGATAAAGGACCAGAGAGGCTGCATCCCGGGCAGCAATGGGAATTGGAAAACGATGCAAGGCGGCGGTATGGTCCTGAAGGGCTTGTAGGATTTTGGCCTCGGTTTTTTCAGCAAAACCGGGAATGGTGCGGATCCGCCCTTCGCGTGCAGCTACAGCAAGCTGGGAAACGGTTTCTACATCCAGCTCGTGCCATAGGGTTCTAACCCGTTTCGGCCCGAGCCCCGGAACTTGCAGGAGTTCTGTCAGTGCTGGAGGAATCTGTGTTTCGAGCTTTTTAAGCATGGAACAATGGCCAGTATGGACGATTTCAACAATTTTTTTGGCGAGATCTTCACCGATGTCAGGCAGTTCCGTAAGATCCTTGCCAGCATTTACCATCCCGCTGAGATCGTGACTCAGTCCTCGAATAAGCCGTGCTGCTGTGCGGTAGGCCCGCACCCGGAAAGGGTTGGCATCCTCAATCTCTAGAATGTCCGCAATCTTTTCGAATGTGGCGGCGATATCAGCATTTTGGACAGGCATAGGCTATGGCTGTACGGAGGTCATGATGGCATCCTGCAAGGGTTACAAGTTATCGTCTTCACACCTTTTTCAACTCGTTCTGTCCTGAATCTCGAAAAAACTTCCTGTCCATCCTAAGTTTGTAGTTTCAGTTCTGGATGGCTTTCCCGTATTGATCATCAGATTTTGCAGCCATGAATCTATTCGAGGTCTTACCCCTCCTATCAATTATAATGGGGTAATCATGGTGTTGTGGTGTGACCTGAGCCCCGATAATTCCTCCAGTTTTTGTTAGAGTCCGTCAACGCAAGGAGATGGACGATGAAGCGATTGAGGTTCACCGAAGAACAGATTATCGGGATGCTCAAGGAACACGAAGCCGGGATGAAGACGGCGGATGTGTGCCGCAAACACGGCCTGAGCGAGGCGACGTTCTACAAGTACAAGTCCCGTTACGGCGGCATGGATGTTTC